>NZ_VZZR01000021.1:0-10045 GCF_009650555.1 Pseudomonas sp. EMN2 | reverse complement strand
TCGGAGGCCGCGCGGGCCCGGAAGGCACCGGAGCGAGGGGACCCCGGAGCGCAGCGCAGGGGCCGTATGATGGGAGCGGGCGGCTTTGCCTACTTTGGCCAAGACCAAAGTAGGCCGCCGTAAGGGCGGAAAGGTGACTAAGCGTCGCCATCGCCGCCGAATGCGCATACATCTATCAAAACCAACACTCTGAAAGCCAAAGCCAAAGCCAAAGCCAAAGCCAAAGCCAAAGCCAAAGCCAAAGCCAAAGCCAAAGCCAAAGCCAAAGCACCCACCTACACCCTCAAAACGGCACCGCCACCGTCAACTGGCTATACACATTGGTCCCACTCCCCACCTGATTCCCGCCATTGCTCTCATCCCTGCGCGGCTTGAACAACCCCACCAACGGCGTAACGATCAGGTGCTCGTTCACCGCCCACTCCACATACACATCCAGCTCCTGGGCATCGAGATTGAGTGTGTCCCGGGTACGCACCGTATTGAAGTCAAAGAACAACGCCCCGACCGTCACGTTGTCCCGCGGCGTGGCCTTGAGCCCGATATGGTGAATCCCGCTATTGGTATTGAACGGCCCCGCATAGTTGCCCGCCACTTCACCCTGTATCCAGGTGCCATAACCATCGGAAAGCCCGGTAAACAGCAAATCCCAACCCGCCGAATAACGCGTGTAGCGGTAAGTCAGTTGCGGTGCCCAGGGCGCCTCGGCGAAGGTGTAGTCCGCCTCGGCGTACCAGGCCGTTTCGTGGCCGCCGCGCTTGTCCTGCCAGGCGTACTCAAAGGCCAGGCGGGTGTTCTCGAGCCCGGCACTGCCTTCGCCCCGCAGGCTATAGACGTCCATGCCTTTGCGGGCCTTTTGGAACTCGCTGGCCCACTGATCGGCAACGTCGATCCCGTGGATGTAGGTCAAACCCAGGGTGCCGAGCTCATGGGTGTAGTCCAGGGTCCCGGCCGCCAGCTCGGTCTCGGCCTGGGCCCGGTTATCGGACTTCAACCACAACACACTGCCGTGCAGCCCCTCATTACCCCCCAGGCGCAACATGGCCGTGCGATCAAATGCATGACGGGCGCCCAGGTAAAAACCACCACCGCGGTTCAGCTGACCATCGGCCGGGCCCTTGCCGAGGTTGGGGCCGTCATCGTTGATCAGGAACCCGTTACCCAGCTTGATCACCTGGCGGCCACCGGAGACATCCACGCCATCCTTGCCCAACAGCGGGAACAGGTCGCCTGATCGCCAGCCCAGGTAGGCATCCTCGATCTTGGTGGTGCGTTCGCTGCCATCCTGGTTGCCGCCGGCATCGCCATCGCCCCAGGCGCCGGAGCTGACCCAGTTCAACGCGCCATACAGGCTGCCATTGCCGGCCAGGCCCTGGTCGCCGCTCAGGCCGTACTTGATGAACCCTTCGCGCCAGGTCGAGCCGCCAGGGGTGCCGTCGTAATTGTGGCGGCTGTTGAACATGCCCCAGACCGCCAGCATATCGGCGTTCAGGTGGGTGTCGTCGTCGGCATACAGCTCGTAGGCCGAGGTCGCCTGGCCGTTGACCAGCAGCGCCAGGGCGGTGGCCAGCGCGGTGCGACGTGGAGTGAGACGCATGGATCGTTCCTCGTTTGTTGTGTGCGGTCTTGGGTGCCGCGTTGTTGTGGAGGCAGAGGTGTCTGAAGCGACGGGCCATTAGCGCGTGGATCGCCGGGGTGGGTCTTGCCCGTGGCTGCCAGCGCACTTGCACGTCGCCGCCAGGTCGGCTCAGGGGCTGGCCAGGGTTTCGGGCAGGGTGGCGCCGCCATCGACGATCAGGGTCTGGCCGGTGATGTAGGCAGCCGCGTCCGAGGCGAGGAACAGCATCGCCGCCGCGATATCGCTGGGTTCGCCCAGGCGGCCGAGCGGCACCCCGGCAGCGATTCGCGCATTGAGGGCCGGGTCGCCGAGGTTGCCCATGGCCGGGGTGCGCACCATGCCCGGCTCGACGCCGTTGACCCGCACGTTCAAGGGGGCCAGCTCCAGCGCGGCATTGCGGATGAAACCATTGACCCCGGCCTTGGACGCGGCGTAATGGCTCAGGCCTGGGTAGGCCACCCGTGGGCCGGTCACCGATGACGTGGCCAGCACGCAGCCGCCGCCCTGGCGACGGAACAGCCCCAGTGCCGCCTGTGTCAGCCAGAACAGCGCGCCCAGGTTGACCGCCAGCGTGCGTTGCAGAAGTGCCGGGGTGATCTCGGTGAACGGTGTGAGCGGAAAATACGCCGCGTTGTGCACCAGCACGTCGAGGCGTTCCAGCCCGCCCAGCAGGGTGGCGATTGCCTGCTCGTCGGCGAGGTCCACGGCCAGCCCCTCGACCTCATGGCCCAATGCGAGCTGCACCTTGACCACCTGGCGCAGTGCAGCCGGGTCGAGGTCCACTGCAATTACGCGCGCGCCAGCATGGGCAAACCCCTCGACGATGGCCTGACCGATGCCACCCGCAGCACCGGTCACCAGCACCGTGCGCCCGTTGAAGCCGTAACGGGCGCTCATGGCTGTGGCGCCAGGCGGGTGTAGGGCAGGGTGGGCACATCGACCACGGTCGCACCGCCGTCGGCGGTGAGTACCGCGCCAGTGACGATGCTCGCCGCCGGGCTGACCAGGAACTCGCACACGGCGGCGATCTCGTCGCTGCTGGCCGGGCGGCGCAGAGGCACGTCGGCCGTGACCCTGCGGTAGGCAGCCTCGAGGTCTTCCTGGTGATGGGCCATCAGCACCTGCATTTCCTCATCGGCCATGGGCGTGCGCACCCAGCCTGGGCAGACGCAGTTCACCCGTACGCCGGCCGGGCCGTAGTCGCGGGCCAGCGAACGGCTAAGGCCGACCAGCGCGTGCTTGGCCGTGGTGTAGCCGCACACCTCGGGCCCGGCTGCCAACGATGCAATGGAACCCAGCAATACCAGGCTGCCGCGGCGGCGCATCAGCAGCGGCAGGCAGGCGCGGGCGGTGTGGAAGGCACTGTCGAGGTTGCTGCGCAGTGCCGCCTGCCAGGCTTCGTCGCTGGTCTCGGTGGCCCGGCCCAGGCCATGGCCGCCGGCGCAGGCGATCACGGCGTCCAGGCCGCCGAAACGCGCATCCACCTGTTCGATGAAGCCGCGCCAGGTGGCGCTGTCGGCTGCATCACCCGCCAGCACCAGGCCGCCGGTGGCCTGGGCGACACGCTCCAGCGCCGCGCGGCGGCGGCTCACCAGCGCCACCTGCCAGCCCTGGGCTGCCAGGCGCAGGGCGCAGGCTTCACCAATGCCGCTGCCGGCCCCGGTGATCAGCACGCTGCGGCTCACTGCGGGTACTCCGTGCGGTTGACCACCCGGCAATACGACGACACCGGGAAGTTGGCCAGGGCATCGAAGCTGCCGCCTTGGTAGCCAAAGATCTTGCCGTCGCTGCGGTGCTGCTGCAGGTCGATCATCACCAGGCCCAGGGTCGGCACGATCTTCTCGCACCAGACGAACAGGTACAGCTGCTCGGCGATCTTGTAGTAATGGGCACGGTCGGTGTCGCACAGCCCCTGCTCGACACCCTTCAGGCACTGCCAGCTGTAGTAGTCGGGGTTGAGGTAGATGTGCTCGTACTCTTCGGTCGGGCTGTAGCGGTAGTGATTGCGCAGCCCCACCAGCTCACGGGTCGGCGTGTGCGGGCAGGCACCGTCCTGCCAGGGGCGGTCGAGGGTGCCATGCAGGAAAGTGGCCTCGACGCCGGTCAGTGCTTCGCCCGCCAGGGCCAGGTCGTACAGCCCGCGCTGGGTGCGGGCCTGGCCCGGCAAGCGGCCAAGCACGGCCGTGAAGGATTGGCTGAGGGTGTCGAGCACCAGCGATACCGACCAGGCCTGGCCGCCTTCGTGCTTGATGAAGTCCACCAGGTAGATGCCGTCGCGCACCGAGGTGGCGCGGTAGCTGGCCGTGCCCTGGCTATGGCCGTCGGCGGCGTGCCAGTGCAGCTGTTCGGTGTCGAAGCGGTGCTCGATCAGCCAGCCATTGGCGAAGTGCAGGCTGAGGCTGCGCCCGCTCAGGTCGGCGCGTTGCGGCAGGATGAAGGCTTGCGGGGCGAAGCCCTCGGCAAGGGCGCCTACGGTGATCCAGTCGGAGGGTTTGGTCATGTGCGTGACTCCTGGGGTTTAGGTGCCCACAGGGTGCAACGCGGCGCTGCGGCCCGGTATCAACCGGAAGGTTGAGTCACAGGAACAGCAACGCCACCAGCTCGGTGCGGTTGCTCACTCCGAGCTTGCGGAACAGGTTGATCAGGTGGGTCTTGACGGTCGGCAGGCCAACCTCCAGCGCCCGGGCGATCAGCTTGTTGCTGTGGCCTTGGCGCAGCAGTTCGGCGATCTGCCGTTCGCGGGGGGTGAGTTCGACCGCTGCCGGCCTTTGCACCAAGGGCTGGCTGGCCACCGCCAGTTGCATCAGCCCGTGCAGGGGCAGCAGGCGCTGTAGCTCGTCAGGGCGAAACTCGCCCTGGCTTGCGCGGCGCAACAGCGACACCCCGGCCAACGGCCGGCCGCCGACCTGGGCGATGATCTCCACCACATCCACCACCTGGTGCCGGGCCAGGAAGCCTCGGTAGGTGTTGCCCTGGGCTTCGGGCAGGTGGGCCAAACCCTGGCGCAGCGATACCACCGGCGTGCCGATGGCCAGGCAGCGCGCCGGTTGCAGCGGGTCGTAGTCGCGGTAGTGCTGCAGGTAGCGCGCATGCATGGGCGCCTGCAGGTCCTGCAACAGGAAATCGCAGGCCTGCTGGCCGGCATCGATGCGGTAGAACGCCGCCAGTGACGCCGGCACCTGCTGGCTGAACGCCTGCAGGCAGTAGCGGCCCAGGTTGTCGTGCAGGTTCAATAGCGGATCATCACGGACTTGAGCTCGGTGAAGTCGTCGATGAACGCCGAGCCGAACTCACGGCCGATGCCGGAGGCCTTGATGCCGCCAAAGGGCACCGCCGGGTCGAGCAGGGTGTGCATGTTCACCCACAGCATACCGGCCTGGATCTCCGGGATCAGGCGCATGGCCTTGCCCAGGTCGTTGCTCCACAGGCTGGCCGAAAGGCCGTAGGGCGTGGCGTTCATCAACTGCAGCAGTTGTTCTTCGTCGTCATACGGCAGGAAGGTCGCCACCGGGCCGAAGGTTTCCTGGTTGAGCAGGGTGTCGGCGGCGCTGTTGGCGAGGATCACCGTAGGCTCGACGAAGCAGCCCGGGCCGTCGCCGATGTGCCCGCCATGGATGATCTGGCTGCCTTCGGCGCGGGCGGTGGCGAACAGCTCGGCCAGCTTGAGCTGGTGTGGCTTGTTGGCGACCGGGCCGAACTGGGTGCTCTCATCCAGTGGCGAGCCGGTTTTCAGCTGCCCCAAACGCTGCGACAGCGCTTCGAGCATCGGCTCGATCCGCGAGCGATGGACGAAGAAGCGCTCACCCGCCGCGCAGATCTGCCCGGAATGCAGGAAGCCCGCTTCGATGATGCCGTCCACCGCCTTGTCGATGCCGACATCGGGCAGGAACGCCACCGAGTTCTTGCCGCCCAGCTCCAGGGTTGCGCGGGTCAGCTTGGCGCCCATGGCCGCCTGGCCGACGGCGATGCCGGTAGGCACGGAGCCGGTGAACGACACCTTGTCGGTGCCGGGGTGCTCGACCAGCGCTTTACCCACCAGGCCGCCGCCGGTCAGCACGTTGAGCGCGCCTGCTGGCAGGCCCGCATCGGTGGCCAGTTCAGCGATACGCAGCAGGGTCAGCGGGGTGAACTCGCTGGGCTTGAGCACGATGCTGCAGCCGGTGGTCAGGGCCGAAGCGAGCTTCCAGATGGCGATCATGGTGGCGAAGTTCCACGGCACGATGCCCACCACCACGCCGATCGGCTCGCGCAGGGTGAAAGCGCTGTAGCGCTCGCCAGCGAACGAAGGCAGCGACGGGGTGATGGTCTGGCCGGTGATCTTGGTCGCCCAGCCGGCGTAGTAGCGCAGGAAGTGCGCGGCCTGTTCCACCTCGAAGGCACGGGCGATGTTGATCAGCTTGCCCGATTGCAGGGTTTCCAGCTGGGCCAGCTCTTCGCGGTTGGCCTCGAGCAGGTCAGCCAGCTTGAACAGCACCGCGGCGCGGGCAGCGGGGCTGGTGCGCGACCAGGCGTTGAAGCCCTGGCGGGCGGAGTCGACAGCCTGCTCGACATCGGCCTGGCAGGCGTTGGCCACCGTGGCGACGGCCTCGCCATTGGCCGGGTTGACCACCTTGATCCTGGCGCTCGACTGGCTGGCGATGGCCTGGCCGTGGATGTAAAGGCCGTGGTGGCGGGCGAGGAACGCGGTAACGCTGGGGAGGAGGGGGATGTCGCTCATGCTTTGGGCTCCGTAAGACCGTGTTCGATCGCGGGGCAAGCCCGCTCCCACGCCTTTCGCCCAGGTTGCGAATCGGGTTGCGTGGGAGCGGGCTTGCCCCGCGATAGGGACGTATTCATATCCCGAGCCTAAAGCCTGCGTTCTTGGCGTTCTTGCCTACCCCTGCCACCCCCATGACCCTGCCTGCCAGCCACAAAACCACCCCATGAAAAATACAATCCGAGGTGCGGAAGTTGCATTTTCCACCGTACCGCAGGCTCCCATACTGACCCGGCATTCATCAGCGAGCCGTCACCACTAGGCAGCGCTCGCCAGGGTCCAATAACAATGAGCCAGACCATGAAAAAGCCAAACTCCCTGCTCGAAGACCTCAAGCCCCTGCTGCCGGCCATCGCCGCCCGCGCCGACCAGGCCGAGCGCGAGCGTACCGTGCCCGCCGACAACATTGCTCTGCTCAAAGGCATCGGCCTGCACCAGGCCTTCCTGCCCAAGCCCTATGGCGGCCTGGAATTCAGCCTGCCGCAGTTCGCCGAATGCATCGCCGCCCTGGCCGGCGCCTGCGCCAGCACCGCCTGGGCCATGAGCCTGCTGTGCACCCACAGCCACCAACTGGCGATGTTCCCCAAGCAACTGCAGGACGAAGTCTGGGGCGACAACCCGCACGCCACTGCCAGCAGCAGCATCGCCCCGTTCGGTCGTACCGAAGAGGTCGAGGGCGGCGTGCTGTTCAGCGGCGAGATGGGCTGGAGCAGCGGCTGTGATCATGCCGAGTGGGCGATCATGGGTTTTCGCCGCGCCAACCCGCAGGGCGGCCAGGACTACTGCTTTGCCGTGCTGCCACGCAGCGACTACCAGATCCGCGACGACTGGTTCGCCGCCGGCATGCGCGCCAGTGGCAGCCGCACGTTGATCGTCGAGCGCGCCTTCGTGCCCGAGCACCGTATCCAGAAGGCCAAGGACATGATGGAGGGCACCTCGGCGGGCTTCGGCTTGTACCCGGACAGCGCGATCTACTTCAACCCGTACCGCCCGTACTTCGCCAGCGGCTTCTCCACCGTCAGCCTGGGCATCGCCGAGCGCATGCTCGAAGCCTTCAAGGACAAGACCCGCAACCGCGTGCGGGCCTACACCGGCGCGGCGGTGGGCGCGGCCACCCCGGCGCTGATGCGCCTGGCCGAGTCCACCCACCAGGTCGCCGCGGCCCGTGCGCTGCTGGAGAAAAGCTGGGAGCAGATCGCCGACTTCAGCGCACGCCACCAATACCCCACCCGTACCGAACTGGCTTATTGGCGCACCAACCAGGGCTATGCGGTCAAGCTGTGCATCCAGGCCGTGGACCGGCTGATGGAAGCCGCCGGTGGCGGCGCCTGGTTCGACAGCAGCGAGATGCAGCGGCTGTTCCGCGATGCGCACATGACCGGTGCCCATGCCTACACCGACTACGACGTCTGTGCGCAGATCCTCGGCCGTGAGCTGATGGGGCTGGAGCCGGACCCGGCGATGACCTGAGCAAGCCATCGCGGGGCAAGCCCGCTCCCACAAAAGCGTGGGAGCGGGCTTGCCCCGCGATGGGGTCGCCACTGCCCTACACAAGAACAATCCTGGAGCCTTGCATGTCCACCCCCTTCGACACCCGTGCTTTCCGCCGCGCCCTGGGCAACTTCGCCACCGGCGTCACCGTGATCACTGCCGCCGATGCCTCTGGCAACAAGGTCGGCGTCACAGCCAACAGCTTCAACTCGGTGTCCCTCGACCCGCCGCTGATTCTCTGGAGCATCGATAAACGCTCCAGCAGCCACGCGGTGTTCGACGCCGCCGAGCACTTTGCCGTCAACGTGCTGGCTGCCGACCAGATCGACCTGTCCAACACCTTCGCCCGCCCCAGTGACGACCGCTTTGCCGGCATCGATTACCAGGCAGGCGAGGGCGGCGCGCCCTTGCTGCCCGACTGCGCGGCGCGCTTTCGCTGCCAGAAGTTCCAGCAGCTGGACGGCGGCGACCACTGGATCCTGGTCGGCAAGGTGCTGGCCTTCGACGACCTCGGCCGCTCGCCGCTGCTGTACCACCAGGGCGCCTACTCCATGGTCCTGCCGCACACGCGGATGACCCAACGTGCGGAAGGCGCGCCGGCCAGCAGCCACTTCCAGGGCCGTTTGCAGCACAACCTGTACTACCTGATGACCCAGGCCCTGCGCGCCTACCAGGCCAGCTACCAGCCGCGTCAGCTGGCCACCGGCCTGCGCACCAGCGAGGCGCGCATGCTGATGGTGCTGGAACACGACGCCGGCCTGGCCCAGGCCGAGCTGCTGGGCGAAGTGGCGATGCCCGAACGCGAGGTGAGCGAGGCCATCGCCAACCTGACCCGCAAGGGGTTGGTTACCGACGACAACGGCCGGGTGTGCCTGACCGAGGCCGGGCGCATCGAGACCGAGGGGCTGTGGAGCATTGCCAAGGCCCAGCAGGACCAGGTGTTCGGCCAGTTCAGCGAGCAGCAGTTGGAGACCTTCAAGACCGTGCTCAAGGCGATCATCAGCCGCTGATCCCTGGCAGCCAAGGTCAAGCCAGCGGCAGGCCGGCGCAAGACGACGGCCGCCGACTTGGGTTGAACTCGCGCTTTTGTTCGATGGTTCAAGGGGGCGTGAATGCTGTTTCGCAATGAACGTTGGGTGGCCACGCTGGCCGAGGCACTGAGCCGTTTTGGCCGGGGCGAGATTGCCGAAAGCCTGGTGGAGGTGCGCCGCCACCCGCCCTTGTTGCAGGCCCTGCAAGCGGTGGAGCAGCAACGCCAAGACCAGGCGCGGGAGGTGCAAGCGCAGGCAGAGGAGCTGCGCTTGCTGAGTGAAACGCTGGCCAGCCAGCAACGGCTGCACGCGCAGCAGCAAGCGGCACAACAGCAGTTGCAGGGCGAATGTGCCCTGCTGCGTGAACAACTGGATCAACAGCTGCGGGCCAGCGAAGGGCACCAGCGCCAGGCGCATTTCTGGAGCCTGCTGCAAACCACCCTGACCGAGGGCACCTGGGACATCGAGGTCGCCCAGGGTGACGTGCACCACCCGCACAGCCGTATGCGCCTGTCCGATGCCTTCCGCGCGGTGATGGGCTACGGCCCGAAGGAGCTGGCCGATGGCTGGGATGCCCAGGTCGGCATTACCCACCCTGACGACCTGGCGCAGATCATGGCCATCTTCGAGCGCGAGATCCTCGGCGCCCGCGCCAGCGGGGAATACGTGTTCGAGTACCGCATGCGCCACAAGCAGCGCGGCTACATCTGGTGCCGCGAGCGCGGCCGAGCGGTGCGGGACGCGCAGGGCGTGCTGGTGCGCGTGCTGGGCGCCGTGCGCGACATCAGCGACGAGCGCAACGCCCAGGCCAGCCACCAGCAGTTGCAGGCGCACAACGAGGCCACCTATGCCCGGATCGCCACCGCCGTGGGGGTGATCCGCAGTATTGCCGAACAGACCAACCTGCTGGCCCTCAACGCTGCCATCGAGGCCGCCAGGGCCGGGGAGGTGGGGCGTGGCTTCTCGGTGGTGGCCGACGAGGTGAAGAAGCTTGCCGAAAGCACTCGCCAGGCGACCCAGCAGATTCAGGCAATGCTGCAGGGCTGAACTGGCAGCCAGCAACAAACAAGGCGGCAGGCAGTGGCAAGACCGCCGTGGCGGGGAAAGTCAAAGTGATCGGGTAGTGGTGTCGAGCCCATCGCGGGGCAA
>NZ_VZZR01000020.1:0-38991 GCF_009650555.1 Pseudomonas sp. EMN2 | reverse complement strand
TTCCTCCTGCACTTCACTCCGACCTCGAGCTCCTGGATGAACATGGTTGAGCGCTTCTTCCGGGATATCACCGTTTACCTGCGCGACGGCAGCTTCAGTTCCACATGTGAACTGGCCAGGTCCATTACCACGTTTTTAGCGCTGCACAATGCTCAGCCCTGCCGATACGTCTGGAGCGCAAAAGGTGAAGACATCTTGCGCAAGATCCAGGGTGCCCGAGAGGCCATGGCACGCGAGAACAAAGAGAACGTTTTATCTGAGACAGGACACTAGCAAGCTCGTATAGCCTCGAGTGCCCATAGTAACAAAGTCTAATTTTGTAACATTTCTAATGTGACTTGCCAGTTCTCAAAACACTCAAAGAAATTCCGACGCTTTGGAATATGATCTATAACCAAATACCAGAAAGCAATTTCAAACACAACAAATGATCTGAAGACAAAAAGATCAACCATAACAAAAAGGAACGTAAATGAAATTGAGAAATATTAGAATCGGCGTTAGAGCCGCACTCGGCTTTACAATAATAATATTACTAGCAATTGTAATGGCGTCACTGGCTTTAACACGAGCCAAGCATATGGATGAGGCTACGGAACAAGTACGTGGAAATTGGCTGCCAGCGGTCCTTGCAATAGGTGATATAGCTAATAGCTTAGGTAGATCCCGAGCCCTGACACTCCGCTCGATAGTTCTTACAGACCAAGCTGAAAAAGAAAAGACTATCGCCCTTGTGAAGGATATCCACACAGCCATAAATAGAAACCTAGAAAATTACAGGAGCACAATAGCAGACGAAGAAGACATGAAGTTGTATAAGGCATTTGAGAAAAAATATGAAAGCTACTCAACGTATCAGGACAAGGTGATAAAGGCAGTACTAATGTCACCCGAGGAAGCCATCTTGTTGGCGAATGGCCCGCTTGCGGATTACTCGGATGACATGATGAAGGCCTTAAGTCAATTAGTCACTTACAACACAGTGCAAGCAAATAACTCGACCCAAGAAAGCGTAGATGCATACCAGCTAGCAATCCGTGAACAGATAATTGCCTTGGTCGCAATAGTTATAGCAATGATAATTATCGCCTTCATACTTACGAGAAGTATTGTTTCGCCATTAACCGAAGCAGCTAGAATTGCAAACAATATTGCGAGCGGATGCCTAACCAACAAAATCGACACTACAGGCATGGACGAAACGAGCGAGCTGTTAAAAGCGTTGAATAAAATGCAATTTGTTATTCATGAAACCATTGACAAAATCGCTACAACAGCCAACCAGCTCGCATGCGCATCCGAAGAGCTTCACGCAGTTACGACTGACACAAAATCCGATCTTAATCAGCAACACAATGAACTTGAGCAAGCCGCAACAGCCGTTAACGAAATGAGCTATGTTATTGAAGAGGTGGCAAATAACGCCACAGCTACAGCTCACGCATCAAAAAATGCAAACCTAAGTACCCAGACAGGTAAGTTCAAGATACACGAGGCACTTGACTCTGTAAATACTCTAGCTGAAAACGTGTTAAAAACCTCTACAGAGGTAGAAAATCTTTCGACAACTGCCAGCCACGTCAATACTATACTTATTGTTATCCGTTCTATTGCCGAGCAAACGAACTTGCTAGCGTTAAATGCCGCGATCGAAGCAGCGCGAGCCGGTGACGCGGGAAGAGGTTTTGCTGTGGTAGCGGATGAAGTTAGAGCCTTAGCATTTCGGACACAGCAATCAACATCAGAAATCGAGCAAATGATCGCGAGTATCCAAGATGGAACAAGTCGCGTAGTAGTGGCCATGAGCGAAAGCCAGGACCAAGCAACAAACACGGTTGATGTGGCAAGGTCAGCTAGTGAAGTATTAGACGGAATAAGTACCGCCATCGCGTCAATTAACGAAAGAAATTTGGTTATCGCTAGCGCATCTGAAGAGCAAGCTCTTGCAACTCGAGAAGTGGACAAAAGTTTAGCAAGTATTCGTGACCTGTCTACGCAGACATCCGCTGGAGCAAATCACACAAGCGCAGCTAGTCACGAGCTCTCACAGCTTGCAGGGCAACTGCGAGAAATGACGTCGAAATTTTCAACGTAGCTAGACTACGGCCATGGACGGCTCAGAATACTCGATAACATTCCCCCAAACCGAAAACCGAAAACCGAAATTCAGCACTGACTCGAATACAGGCCTTAATTAGACGAAGCTGCATGCACGCACATTTTTTTGCAATCTACACCACAAATTGAAATCTCCACAGCAACACCTACCATATACCACAACCCTTACAATCGATTGTGATCATACCAGAATAATTATAATAGAAGTCCCGCACCACAAAAACCACAAGGAAGCAACGATGATTACGAAATCAAGGCATCGAAACCTACGTATAAAATTTGCAGTTTTTCTAGCATTTATCGCTCCTGCGTTAGTATCAATCCCATATATAGAATATGAATCTCGCGCCATGCAGGAAATTGGCACCTTAAAGATAGGAAAAGTCATACTAGATCAATCAGAGCTAATTCTAGATCAAGTAATATTTAATCTTCAGCGCCACGAGCCATTGCACACAACCCCCTGTACTGAATGGGCAAGGAAGGTTCGCATACTTCCCTATTTACGATCTGTGTTTGTATTTGATGGTAACGAAATAATTTGCACGTCGATAGCCGACAACATCCATCCCGACACAATAGATTACTTCAAGACACATAGCGACACGAAGAATGTTTTTAGCATTGACCCCGGAACTCCTTTATCGCCAAACAATGCCGTAGTAAGATACCAGACAACAACAAGCGAAGGATTGAAAATAATTGGCTTTATAGACTCACGATACTTTAAAGACCTCTTGTATACACCCGCATGGGAAGGGGCAGAAAACATCATTTTTAATCTAAATAGTAAGCACTTGAGCTCGAATGACACATATATAATCGATAGCAATTTGACAAATTTTTACTCAGTAGCTTCTGAGCGCTATCCATTAAAAATCGATGTATACCCCGCTGCCAGCGCAGTTGGAAATTATCGCAAAGATTTACTACTCAGGTGGGCTCCTTGGATGATAATTCTTGGAGGCATATTAAGCCTATTAGTCAATCGAGACTTGAAACATCGAACTAGCATTAAATCAGAATTTGCATCAGCATTGGCCGAAGATGAGTTCTTTGTCTGTTATCAACCTATTGTTAACAGTGTGACAGGAGAGTGCGTAGGCGTCGAGGCATTACTCCGATGGGAGCACCCTCTGCAGGGATTGATTCCTCCGGACTTGTTTATACCGCAAGCTGAAAATTGCAGCATGATAGATGATCTAACTTTGCGCCTTTTCAAATGTATAAAAAATGATGTGGCTAATACATTTCTCCCAAAAGAATTTCACCTTGCCATAAATATTTCGGCAGACAGCCTGAAATCTCCAGTATTAATTAGTCGGCTTATGGAGCTATATGACTCATTAAAAAAAATAGACATAGACATTGTCATTGAAATCACAGAGCGCCAAATGGCCAATAATGACATCATCACGCAAGAGGCCATGCAACGTTTGCGAAAACTAGGAATACGGATTGCAATTGATGACTTTGGGACGGGCCAAAGTTCTTTAGCTTACTTGCAGACTTTTGCGTTGGACCACTTAAAGATTGATAGGTTTTTTGTAGCGACCGTTGATTACCCATCTGTTAACGCGCCCGTGCTAGATGCCATTATAGAGCTAGGGAAACGACTTGGCCTTAAGTTGATTGCAGAAGGCGTAGAGAACGAAACCCAAGCGGAATATATGAGAGTTCGAGGAGTTGAGTACCTCCAAGGCTATCGGTACGCAAGACCTATGCAATGGGAGGCGTTTGAGTGCTGGTTTAAAAGTCGGTTTTACTCTTAACCCATACACAGGATAAATATAATCAAATAAAAATCAACCACTAATGGAAAAGCCGCCCCGGCATTGAGGTAGTTTTCATTACGCCAATTTTAGCTGCGAACTGATCCCGGGGCGGAAATACAGAAGTTGTGTCGTACTTCTGCTCTTGGCGTAATGCCAAATTACCCAAAGTTCTGCTCATCCACTCAATCTAACAATGACCCTATAAGGTCGCATTGTCGACTGGCACTCGGCCTAAAAAAATCCATACGCTCCGGCTAAGCATTTCCTACTGAAACGGGATCGTGGCTGCGCGAAGGTGTACTCGGCTTCGAGAGGACACCCATGAAACTGCCGACCCGAAAGTACCTATCCCATGCTGCAGGACTGTTCATCCTGGGCGCGATCATCGCGCTCCAGCAGTACCAGCTTTCGACTCTGTCAAACGCCCTAAATGCAGCGGCAGAGCAGACATCCATCGATGCACTCCAGAATCGGGTGAGCGCTATTGATGATCGGCTCGACACAGTGTCAGGCAAACCCCTGGTCACCATGGAGGACTTCCGTGTAAGTCAGCAGGTCCTCGTCAACCGCATCGATGCTGTGCAGGCCACGGCCAAGCAGGCCCAGGACATCGCAGTCGAAGCTAGCCGCTCATCCGCGAGTGCAGGTGATCTCCTGGTTCTAAAAGCGGATCTCGAGTCGCTTGGCGGCAAGCTGCAGAAAATGGGCAAGCCCCAGGGTCAGGCAACTGCTCCAGTTCAAAAAAACTCCCCTCCGAAACCCAAGCCGAAGCCCGTACCGGTAAAGGCCCCACCTACCCCTCAAGAGCCACCGCCCTTCCAGATGATGGGGCTCGAATACCGAGGCGGCGAACGCTTCCTGTCGGTTGCTCCTACAGGTAGCACACGACTGAGCCAGATAGACCTGGTCCGTCCGGGCGAGGTGGTCAGCGGGAGCACCTGGCGGCTCAAGGCTGTGGATGAGCGAACCGCGACCTTCGACGCCGGTGGCACAACCCGAACCCTCAGCATTCAGCCATGAGATAAGCATCATGAATCTACCGATCGTTCGTGCCATTGCCTGCGTCTGCGCTTTTACAGCAGCAGGTATTGAGGCCGCATCGCTTCCTTCCACAGCAGGAGGAAGCACCTCCACTGCTCAACAGCTCACCAGCGAAAGCGCCCTGTCGCAGAACAAGCTCCATGATAAAGCAGCGCAAGAGTGGGGCCTGACATCCAAGGAGTACGAGCGATATCAAGAGGTGATGCAGGGGCCCCGGGGGGTGTATTCGCCGGGGCTTGACCCACTCACAGCACTTGGAATCGAAGCCCGGTCGGATAGCGAGCGCCGCCGGTTTGCCGAGCTGCAGGTCCAGGCAGAACGTCAACGAGTCGACAGGGAACTCGCCTATCAGCGCGCCTACGACGAGGCGTACCAGCGTTTATACCCAGGCATCAAAGCCATTGAGATCTCGTCCTCCCCTACGGCCCAAGGGGGATCCTCCATGAGCGGGCCAGCGCTGGAAGGCAGTGGGCGTCTGGCGCTCTTCGTCAAGGACGATTGCCTGCCCTGCGTTGACCAGGTCAAACGCCTGCAGGCGTCCCAAACTCCGTTTGACCTCTATTTCGTCGGCAGCCAGAACGACGATGAGCGAATTCGCCGCTGGGCAATTCTCGCGGGTGTTGACCCGTCCACCGTAAAAAACCGTCTGGTCACGCTCAACCACGACCAAGGCCGCTGGATTCGCCTCGGCCTCGGCGGCTCGCTGCCAGCCGCCGTGACGCAGGTGAACGGATCATGGCGTCGTCAATGAGTTGGGGGCGGCTCTGCCTTCTGCAGGTGCTGCTGCTCGCAGGCAGCGCATGGGGTGTAGAAGATCCGCCTCCCGCATATAAGTCGATCGCCATCAGGCATGGGGTTCCGCCCGTTGTCCTCTACTCGGTGGCGCTGCAGGAGAGCGGCACGCGGCTGCGCGGGCAACTGGTGCCATGGCCGTGGACGTTGAATGTCGCCGGCACCGGCTATCGCTTCGCCACACGAGCAGATGCTTGCCAAGCACTGATGATCGCAATTGTTAAGGCAGGGCCCGCTCGAGTCGACGTGGGGCTGGGACAAACCAATATTCGCTCGAACGGGCATCGTTACAGCTACCCCTGCGAAGGCCTGGATCCCTACAAAAACCTGGCGGTGACCGCCCAGATCCTGGCTGAACAGAAGGCCAAGGGCGGAACCTGGATCGATGCTGCCGGACGGTACCACCGCCCTGCCGGGGGGGCGCCGGCAGCGAAGTACCGTAGCTACTTCACGAAACATCTCAGCCGCGTCACTGGCATCAATTTCGAGGTACGGAACCCATGATTCATTCCAACGCCTGGCGTCGTAAGGCCATCCAGATCCTCACGCTTTCAGCTCTGGGCAGCCTCGCCATACAGGCCGGTGCTGACCAGCTCACCGTGGTAGAGGACCGCGGCGGCTCATCCGCACTGCGCTACTACCAAGACATCGAACCAGAACCTACTGCCCCTCCTCCGGTTGGAACCGGCGTGCGGACCGGTGGGGCATTTCCAGTGATCACTCCTGAGCTCAGCCCGGGCCAGGTGCAGGGGCGTGTGATCAATGCAGCGGGCCTGCAGCCGATGTTCATCGTCGGCGATGACTCAGGCTCGCAGGCCTGGCTCAAGCACAAACTCCCGGAGTTGCAGGGGCTGCAGGCCGTGGGGCTCGCCGTGAATGTCAGCAGCGCCGCGCGACTGGAGGAAATCCGTCGCTGGGCCCCAGGTCTTCAGGTAATGCCCGTTCCAGCCAGCGACATCGCCGGTCGCCTGGGACTCCAGCACTATCCAGTGCTGATCACCGCCACAACCCTTCAGCAGTGAGAACCTGGATGCGCCCACCACGACCTGTATCGCCGGTGTTCACGTTGATCATCAGCCATCCCTTACACCGTCCCGGCCGAGAGCAAATGATCGAGCAGGTCCGGCATGTGAGCGAGCTCTACGGTGGGCGTGTGACGGGCATCTCCGAGATCAATGAACATGCGTTCGCGCAGCGCCTGGCCGAGCGCTTGACTCCCGACCAGGTTGACGCCGCGCGCGAAGAAGCCAGCATTCCAATCGCGAGGATCTGTGATGGCGACCTACACCCTTGAATCGCTGCTACGGCCTCCGGTGGAGCTGTTCACCACCGCAGTTTGCTACGTGGCGGCCGCGCTCTGCGTGAGCGCGCCGTGGGCATTCGCCCTGACACCGCTGTTCGGCATTGTCGCTGCCCTGGGCTTCATCTATCTCGGCACTGTGCGGCTGTTACAGGCCCGACGAGTACTTCGCTACCAGGCTAACCTGCGTCGGCTTCCCCACTACACCATGACCAGTGCTGAAATGCCGATCAGCAACGAGCGCCTGTTCATTGGCCGGGGATTCCGTTGGACGCAGAAGCACACGCAGCGCTTGGCCGACACCTACCTCCCCCAGTACGCCGGTTACGTCGAGCCCACGAAGCTTTACATACAAGCACGCTGGCTGGAGGAACGCTTGGAGTTTGCCCCCTTCCCCCTGAAGGCGATCACTAAGCTGACTGGCTGGGATTCCAGCTGGAACCCTGCCCGGCCTCTGCCTCCGGTAGGTGGCCTGCCCAGACTGCATGGAATTGAACCAGATGAACAGAATGTCAGCCTGCCCCTGGGCGAGCGCGTTGGCCACACCCTGGTGCTGGGAACCACTCGTGTAGGTAAGACGCGATTGGCAGAGGTCTTCATCACCCAGGACATCCGCCGCACGCATCGCCGTAGGCCGCGCGCTCACATGGGGCGCAGGAACCAGGCCCCGCATCGTTGGAGCCGACGCAGGCAGATTGAGCAACAGCCCGACCACGAGGTGGTGATCGTCTTCGATCCCAAGGGCGATGCCGACCTGCTCAAACGCATGTACGTCGAGTGCAAACGGGCTGGGCGCCTCGACGAGTTCTACGTATTTCACCTGGGGTGGCCGGACATCTCCGCGCGCTACAACGCCATCGGCCGCTTTGGCCGGATCAGCGAAGTCGCCACCCGCATTGCTGGCCAGCTTTCCGGTGAGGGCAACTCTGCCGCATTCCGTGAGTTCGCCTGGCGATTCGTCAATATCATTGCGCAGTCGTTGGTCGCCCTCGGCCGCCGCCCGGACTATGAACAGATCCGCCGGCACGTCATCAACATCGACGAGCTCTTTATCGAGTACGCACAAAAATACTTCGCGGAGCACGACCCCAAGGCCTGGCAGACCATCGTCGAGCTGGAAGGAAAGATCGATCGCAAGAACCTGTCGTTCGCAATGAAAGATCGCCCGCTTCGGGTGGTGGCGATCGACATGTACCTGACCCAGAAGCGCATCAACGATTCGGTCATGGACGGCCTGCGCAGCGCTGTGCGCTACGACAAGACCTATTTCGACAAGATCGTCGCATCGTTGCTGCCGCTCCTGGAGAAACTCACCACGGGGCGTATTGCTGAACTGCTCGCCCCCGACTACCTGGATCTCTCTGACGAGCGACCGATTTTCGACTGGATGCAGGTAATCCGGAAGCGCGCCGTGGTCTATGTCGGCCTCGATGCACTGTCCGACACAGAAGTCAGCGCGGCCGTGGGTAACTCGATGTTCAGCGACTTGGTCTCGGTCGCGGGGCACATCTATAAGCATGGCATCGACGACGGCCTGCCAGGACATATGGCCGGGGGCAAAGTGCGCATCAACCTCCACGCTGACGAGTTCAACGAACTGATCGGGGACGAGTTCATCCCTATGGTGAACAAGGCCGGTGGCGCCGGCATTCAGGTCACCGCCTACACCCAGACGATGAGCGACATCGAGGCGAAGATTGGCTCGAAGGCTAAGGCTGGCCAGGTGATCGGTAACTTCAACAACCTGTTCATGCTGCGCGTCCGTGAGACCGCAACTGCTGAGCTGCTGACCAACCAGTTGCCCAAGGTGCAGATCTACAACAGCACGCCGGCGAGCAGCGCGAACGACTCGGTGAACGGCAAAACCGCGTTCACCTCGAGTTCGCATGACCAGGTGCAGCTGGCGAGTGTGCCAATGATTGAGCCAGCTCACGTCGTCGGCTTGCCCAAGGGCCAGGCCTTCGCACTGATCGAGGGCGGGAACCTCTGGAAGATCCGCATGCCGCTTCCTGCGAACGACCCGGACGACGCCCTGCCCGGCAACCTACAGGAGCTGGCCGCCGGCATGCGGCGATCGGCGGCGTCCTCGACCGACTGGTGGGAAGCGCCTGGCTACCAGGAGCTGAAGACCGCCCTACCCGACGACCTGGTCGAGGATTTCCGCCAGGTGGCCACCGATGACGCAGCGTGAGGTGTAGGCCATGGCAGATGACGTTTCGAAGAAGGCCGAGCAGCAGCAGGAGCGGCAAGAGTCGCTGTTCAGCAAGATCTTCTGGTTCCCGTTCAATTTCCTGGGTGTGATGTGCGGCTCGCTGCTTGTCGCAATCATTGTCGACTGGGTATGCCTGTATTTTTTCTGGCCCGAAGCAGGATGGCGTCACGGGCAACAAATGCTGGTCAGCGAACTCAGCTGGCTCTCAAAAGGATTGGTGCACAGCGCGATTGTGCAGGAGCCCGGCCGCACCGCGACGTGGCTTGTATCAGAAGCTTATGACTGGCTGGTCGTGAAGACCGGGATGCTCAGTTGGGTCCAAGGGATGGAGTCGATCGCCCAAGCCGGCCCCCGCAATGAGCTAGACATGCGCTACTGGGCCGCGCAAAGCGTCACAACAGTGCAGAACTACACCCTTGCAGCCCTGTTCACCGTCCTGGTGTTCTGCGTCCGCCTGGTCGTCCTGGTGATGACTGTGCCGCTGTTCGCCATGGCTGCTCTCACAGGCCTGGTCGACGGCCTGGTGCGTCGAGATCTGCGCAAGTTCGGGGCAGGCCGCGAATCCAGTTACCTCTATCACAAGGCCCGCGCAACGATCCTGCCGTTGGCCATTTTCCCCTGGACTTTCTACTTGGCGCTCCCGATCAGCATCACTCCTATGCTGGTCCTGCTCCCCTGCGCTGCCCTGCTCGGCGTATCCGTGAGCATTACGGCAGCGAGCTTCAAGAAGTACTTGTGAGGATGAGCACGATGCAATGGACCCACGAACAGTTGCCTATCATCCAGTCGGAGGCTCCGAAACTGCTGATTCAAGCCGGCGCCGGCACTGGAAAAACATCCACGCTGGTGGGTTACGCCCAGCATCACTCCCGCCTACGAATTCTATATCTCTGCTACAACAAGCCAGTTGAGATCGCCGCGCGGGGGCGCTTCCCGCGCCACGTGGTGAACAAGACCGCTCACGGACTGGCCTATGCGGTTTATGGCACGCAATTCAGCCATAAACAGACCAACAACTTGCGACTGACCGATATGGCCCGCGCGCTTGATACGCAGGACTGGGAGCTGGTCAGGGACGTGCTGACAACCCTCAACAACTACATGGCCAGCGCCGACGATCTGATCGAGCGATGCCACTTCCCGCGATTCCGGGACCGACCGATGCTCACTTCCGCCCAGGAGCGCTATCTGAAACAGGCACTCGCTGCCGCAATGGACATCTGGAGGCGAATGACTGACCTGCAGGACACCGCTGTGCTGATGACGCATGACGGATACCTGAAGCTGTACCAGTTGAGTAAACCCGACCTGAGCCAGCGCTTCGACTGCGTGTTGCTCGATGAAGGCCAAGACGTCAACCCTGTAATCGCAGACATTGTGCGCATCCAGCGGATCCGCAGGGTGGCGGTGGGCGATCCCCATCAGCAGATCTACCGCTTCCGCGGGGCGGAGGATGCCCTCAATGCTGAATGGATGGCCGGAGCTGAAAAGCACTATCTGACCCAGAGTTTCAGGTTCGGTCCAGCAGTCGCCCACGTCGCCAACATCATCCTGTCCTACAAGGGAGAAACCAGAAAGCTGCAGGGGCTGGGCGAGAAGACCCTGGTGAAAAAAGCACTGCCAGCTGGACTTCCGCACCGAACGTACATCCATCGCACCGTGATCGGCGTGATCGAGAACGCACTGTGCCTCGTCAGCGAGAGACCCAAGATCTACTGGGTGGGCGGCATCGACAGCTACTCAGTGCGTGACCTCGAGGATCTGTTCTTTTTCAGCCGGGGACAACGCGACCTGGTCCATAACAAAAAAATGCTGCGGGACTACCGGGACTACGGCCAGTACGTAGAAATCGCCGAGGTGAGTCAGGACAGCGAGATGATCCGGTCGATCAAGATCATCAACATGTATCCGGATCTGCCCCAGCGAATCTTGGCCCTACGCTCATGCACGGTGGACAGGGAGCTTGATGCGACGATCACTCTAACCTCTGCCCACAAGTCGAAAGGCCTGGAGTGGGACTTCGTCGAGCTCTTCGACGACTTCACGTCAGATCCCCTGGCACCGGATGTCGATGCCGGCCGACGAGATGACGAATTGAACCTGCTGTACGTGGCCATCACCCGTGCAATGAAGATTTTGGCGATCAACGGCATGGTGCTGTCGATCATGGAACGCTATGTCGACGCGCTCGCCCCGGGTGCTCGACAGGCCCGCGGCTGAACAAAACAAGGAGCTACCATGGTCAAGCATTTTGAACATCGGGCCGAGTACGTTGCCATCCCCTTCAAGCCCGCGACCAGTGGTGCTTGGATCTTCAAAGTCTCCGAGCAAACCTTGGAACCCGATCTCCCCGCCCTTCTGGGCGAAAATGAGCGGCTCCAGAGGAAGATGCTCGAGCTCGGTGCTGAAGGTTGGGAACTGGTCAGCACTCAGCCGCTATGTCGTGCGGAAGTCAAAGTGGGCAACCAGAACGCCCAAGCCTGGTCCTATGGGTTTCCGATGCCCATCGGCTACCTGCTATTTTTCAAGCGCCACATCCCAACTGGGTAACCTGCAGCCTGAGCGAGCCGACAGTTTCTGCCGCTCAAGGATCGGGGCGTAAGCCCTCAGGCCTCATAAGAAATCCTTACTGACTATTCCCATGCTCAGCAGCATGGGGTTGTAAAAGCAGTGAACGCCTGCACCCTAGGATCCAGATACACGGCGACCACCCTTCTGATTGCCGATGGCACCGAATGGCACATTGCTATCTTCTCGGGTAGGATTGGTAGACGAGTGTAAAAATATGGTGCATTAGAATGAATATTTTCTTGGCTGAAAATCCTGAATTGTTTCTTGGTGGTGCTCTGCTCCTCTGCATTATGGTTGTGGTCAGCTTTAAGTTTGTACGAAATCGGAATGTAAGAGTTAACGCAGATAACGGATCCGCTGCGGTGAATGGTAAGAACTCGGGCAACATCACGATCAACACTAACAAAGAGAAGTAGCAGTGAGTATATGGGATCTCATCAGTCGCTATTTCAGGAAGCCTGCCCCTACCAGTGTCATCGCGCAGAGATCAAGCGTAGCCATCAACGGACCAAACAGCGCACCTGTA
Source organism: Pseudomonas sp. EMN2 (assembly GCF_009650555.1). Taxonomy (NCBI): domain Bacteria; kingdom Pseudomonadati; phylum Pseudomonadota; class Gammaproteobacteria; order Pseudomonadales; family Pseudomonadaceae; genus Pseudomonas; species Pseudomonas sp. EMN2. The sequence continues at coordinate 26,656 of NZ_VZZR01000020.1, read as the reverse complement.
ATTATCAATGACATTGATACGATTGCTGAGGCTCTTTCAAAATCCGGCGCAGTCCAATACGCAGCATTGGCTCAGGGTGTGGCAGGAGATCTTCATACCGAGTTTGACCGCCAAATAGATCACTATAGAGAGCAAATGAATTCCGGAGCAGTCAGAACTGCCCTGGCATCTTTTGAAAAGCTTTCAGCTGATCAAGGAGATAAGCTGAGTGATATCTTATCATTCCGCGTCAAGGCGAACATTGCGCTTTGTCATTATCAGCTGGGCAACTCTGCAAAAGCTCCTAATCTACTTCTGGAGGCGTGCACATACGCTCCGAATGACAAACGCTCAATCGCATTCAAGGCGCTGGCATATATTCTCATGGGGGATAGTGACAAAGCTCTAAAATATGGCAGCGAAAAAATCGTCGAAAACCCTGACAACGAAATTCTTGCTGGCTTCATCCTCCAAGCAACCCGTATAAAATATTACGACAAAGAGAACTTTGTTGATCCGTTTGACCAGTTCAGCGAGCGAGTGAAGCTGAATCAGTCGGTTCGTATCTCGCATTTACATCTGCTCGCCACCCGAGATGCAGAGGGCTGGAGGGATCAAGCCCAGCAATTTCTAGAAGAATTCCCAGACGATGGACAGGTCAAAAATCTGATCGCGATGGGAATCCTTCGTCATCATGTCGACAATTGTCAATCCACTAATGGATTCAGATTCACTCAGAAAGAGATGGATGAGCTAAAGCTAGCCGCTGACTATATGAGTGCGGATTGGCAGGCCTTTAAAGAAAGCGATAGAGTAGCGCAAGATTCCGACCTGCAGACCATCCAAAATCTTTTGATACTTTACAAACTATCTAATAACATTGATGCACTCGTACGAGAGTGCTCCTATGTACTGAGTGATTTGACCGACGATCAGCAAATTATTGAAACAACAGCACGTAGCCTGATCGATTTGCAAGAAGACGAATTATTTGAGCGCGCGGTCGACAAAGTTACTGACAGCGCTAACTCGAAGAAGCTTCGCTTTTTAAGCAAAGTAGCCAGGAAAGACTGGGACGCACTGAGCGCTGTCCAAGACTATACGATTGAAAGATTTGACAGTCCGTTTTCAGACCACGCCAAAGTAGTGGTGTACATCGCTCGCGCTTTTGTCGGCCAAGCACGTGGAAAAAATCAACTTGAAAATCTGCTTTCGACCTGTGAACTTGACAGCCGTGGGCGCCTGCTACTATTTGAATTTTCAACTGCCAGTGAGATTAATTCAATCGCAATTATGGCTCACTCCTATGGATATAGCCGAATTAATGATTGCAGCGAAACCATCGAATTTCTTCACTACATGAGGTTAGTCCGCCATCTGATGTTATGGCGTGAAATTGTGGCACGACTAGAATCACACTCAGCCGCCACTGAAAGCCATGAACTAAAGCATATGCTTGCCTTGGGTTTTCTTAATGAACACCCAATAAGGAGGGAAGCCGTTGAGTTTTTCGAGAAACATATCATCTCAAATCCGCAGGGTTTCGAGCTGCTAGCCGGGTGCTTTTACTTCAAACGCAATGACTTTAAAAAGTCCGCCCAATTAGTCAGGAAATATCTCGAGGATGGCGGACAGGATCTATTTGCATTCATAGTACTCTGCGACATAGCCAAACTAAGCAATGATGCCGAGATGCTGAACCAACTTTTCGAAAATTATGAACTTAGTGGATTTACTGGCAGCCCTGAGCAGTGGTTACACATATCCAAACTACGTGTGTCGCTAGGACAAGGGGCGGAAGCGCTTGCTGAAGCATATCAACTTTTAATGGATAACCCTGACTCTGCACCTGTTGCACTAGGTTTCTTCGGTATTTTCATCCAAACTGAAACAGAAACCATATTGAATTCGGTGACGGTTGTTGGCAATGGATGCTACTATCGATTGACCCCTTCAGAAGGTCCAGAAATTGAAAGAACTGTAGAGGCCAACACTGAAGACTTGATAGCGCTTACACCTGAAAAAGTTGACTTCTACACTATTCAAGTTTGGGGCAAAAGCGCTGGTTACGAGTTCGTGCAAAAAAAACTGCAAGGTGATATTAATTGGAAACTTGAGGAGGTAAAGCATCCTTACCTTCACGCTTTCCATGAAATATGCAAATCGTATGAAACACGTTTCCCAACCGCTGGAGGATTATGGGCGCTACGTGTAGAGAATGACAACATAGATGCATTACTGGCATTTATGCAGAAAAAAGCAGATCAGGATGACACCATATTTGGCGAAATACTTGACAAACAAATGCCTCTAGAAATCGCCTGCGGAATAAGTAAAAAGGGCATCTTTGACATTTACGACTTAGTTCGATCCAAAGCAGGAATGATCAACACCTGCACAGGAACTAAAGAGGAGCGACAGATCGCCATGAGCTTGGTGGAAACCTACCAAGACAGGCCCGTAGTTCTCGACACCTATGCGATCAGAGCTGTCGCTGAGCTGGGGTTGATGGGTGCATTTAATACATTCTTCAGCAGCGTCATCGTACCGCATAGTACAATGCAGACTCTACAGATGTTGTCGGTTGATATAGGCGGACTCTTCGGCCAAGCGACCTATGAAAGCATGCAAGTTCAGGACGTCATAAATGAAATTCGAGAGGGCTGTGAGATTGTAGAGCACAACTTCCCAAGAGAACTAGACGAACTCACAAACAAACTACTAGAAATCAACCCAGACAGTTTAGCGCCATATTTTATTGCCAACAAATTGGAAGCACTGTTTATTTCGGAAGATCATTACTCTCGGGGCTTCGCAGCCAATATATATCACCTCAATAATAGCACCTGGCTCCAGCCAGTACTAAATGTCATGCTACAACGAAGAGTCATAACCCTGAACACATATAGCCAGGCAATGCTTGGCTTAGCTGCACGTAAACATGGGTTCTTGTCTGTCGGATTCTATCTTTTGGAAAATGCATACACGAATGATACTAGCCCAGAGCTTTCACAAGTATCAACCTTGTGCAATTTCATTGGTGGCCCTCAGGCGGAGCTAGAAAGTCACTTCCAAATAATTCTACAATTTATTATGGCTCGCTGGCTTATTGATTACAATCCACACTATGACTTAGCAATGGAGACACTGCTTTTGAGCAGCCATGGAGAGGCCTTTCCCTCTGCCAAAGCAATGAAAGCCACATCCATGTTACTGGATAAATTAATCGAAATCCCTGGTGGCAGGCGGAAACTAAATGAGCTTATGGCCTTGCCTATTCTAAGACTGAATGATTTCATTATTGGCTGGTGGAGAGGGCATTTTTATAAATAGCGATTTGGACAACCTATGCGCGCCCCCTTTGCGCCTATGTCCATAAGACACACCAGCGCCCAGACCAAAATGACAGCGCGTGGGGGCCAGCAACGAACAGTTGCTTTCGGCCCTCTGCTGCCGCGATCTCGAGCTAGCAGTGGACTAGACCAGTGACGAAGGAGCCGCTATCACATGATATCCAAATGCTCCTTTCAGAACATGAATTCCAATTTCCCGCGCTGTGCTACGTGTAAAAAAATACTTTGACCCTCAGTTAAGAATTTCTTGCGGCCCCCCCCTCGGGCGTTCGGCATCCTGACACCCACAGTCAGTTTTGCCAGAGCCCAGTCGTGAACAAGCCATCACTCCTCCTTGCATCACCACGCCGAACCCTGCTTGGCGCGCTGATCAGCGTCACTGGCAGCTTGCTGCTCTGCCCCTCCGCCCACGCGATCGAAGCGTCCGAACAGTCCAACATTGAGGTCATGGTTCGGCAGCTCAATGCACTTGAGGACTCCGCACGGCGCAGCGCCGCCGTCGCCAGCGAGCCGGGTCAGCGCTACTACTTCGATTACGAGCGCCTGGCCGGCGACATCCAGCGCGTTCGTCAGGGGCTGCAGGAGTACCTGACCCCCAGTCGTGCACAGCCACGGGATCCGGCAGACCTCGCGGGTAAATACACCCTCACGGGTGGGCGGATGCCATGAGCATGAGCGGAGCACAAGTCGCTGCCTTCAACGCCGCCAGCGGTACCACGCCCCAAGCCAGCTCAACGCTGCTCCTGGGCTTCGTTATCGCACTTTCGATGCTCTGGGGGGCTTGGGCCCTCTACAGCATCTACCGCGGCTGGGCCACCACAAACATCGACCGTGGGATCGCGGCCTCATCAGCCGTCCGCATCATCGTGCTGCTCATGATCCTTTCCGCCCTCGTTCTTAGCTAAATCCTCAGGAGTTACAAACATGTCGCAACCACACCGCTTGAAATCGCTCGTCTGGAGCCTGGTTCTTGCCCTGACCTCGGCACCGATGCTCGCCAACGCTGCGCTGCCAGGGGCCCAAGCGCCCACCCGTGGGGAAGGGAGCAACATGATGCAGACCTTCCAGAACTACGCATACGACGGGTTCATGCTGCTCGGCCTGGTCCTGATCGGTGGGGCCATGATTGGCGTCGCTCATCACGCCTACGGCACTTATCACGAGATCCATGAAGGTAAGAAAAAGTGGCGGGACCTGGGGCTGACGGGTGTGGTCGGCGCCTGCCTGATTGGTATTGCGATTTACATGGTGACCAAAGCGACCACCGTCCTCTAACCAGGTAAGTCGACATGGCTGAAATTTCATACCTCAAGGACGGATCCCTCGATTTCCTACCGCACAACCTCAACAGGCAACCAATGGTTATGGGAGGCCTGACTGCGGATGAGATGTGGGGAACCGTGGCAGCCTGCGGCGGTGCAGGTTTTGTCCTGGGCATTCCAGTGGCCTTCCTGTTCGGTAATCCCGCCCTCGTCATCGCCTGCGCCCTGGTGGGTGGGGCACTGGGCCTGACGGTGGCCAGCCGCATCCTGCGAAAGATGAAACGCGGCCGGCCAGACATCTGGTTCTACCGCCAGCTCCAGCTGACCGTGACCCAGCACTTCACCTTCCTCCCTTTCCTGGGTGACACCAAGCTGGTCACTCGAGAAGGCGCATGGACCTGCCGTCGCACCGAAAAGTAGGGATCTACATGAGTTATCGAAAACGAGTGAATGCTCAGCAGGCGCACATCCTCAGCCTTCGAATCGCAGTGATCGTGCTAGGGATCGTCAGCGCTTTCGCCTTCTACGGCTGGCACAAAGCCCCAGAGGATCTAACCGTGCATGTGCCCCCTGACCTCCGCTCGGGCAGCACCCGAAAGTGGTGGGAGGTGCCGCCAGAGAACGTGTATGCATTCGGGTTCTACATCTTCCAGCAGATGCAGCGCTGGGAAAAGAACGGGGACGATGACTATCAGGACAACATCGCCCGACTGGCCTCTTATGTGACCCCCGGGTGCCAGGAGTACCTGCAGAAAGATTACGAACTACGTCGTAACTCGGGCGAGCTGCGACGCCGTGAACGAAGCGTCTCGGAAATTCCTGGCCACGGCCTCACCGACCCTGGTGTACAGCGCGTGGTCGAGCTTGGGATCAACGACTGGACGGTCAACCTGGATCTCCTCGCCGACGAGTCCGTCAACGGTGAGCGCGTGAAAAGGGCGATGACACGCTATCCCTTGTCGATCGTTCGTTCAGACGTCAACCCAGAGAAGAACCCCTTCGGTTTGATGTGGAACTGCTACGCCTCCAACCCGCAACGCATCGAGGTAGATCTGCAGGCTGCTGGGGTGAAACCATGAAACTGCGTGCATGCATCTTCGCCCTGGGCCTGCTCGCGGTAGCCGACGTCAAAGCCGTTGAGCTGCTGCAGTGGGACCGTATCCCCATGGCCATTCCACTGATCGTGGGGCAAGAGCGCATTGTGTTCGTCGACCAGAACGTGCGAGTCGGCATGCCGTCGCAGCTGACCGGTTTGCTACGCGTCCAAAGCACAGGAGGCGCTGTCTACCTTCTGGCCAGCCAGGAGATCCCACCGACACGACTGCAACTGCAGAATGTCGCGACCGGGGAAATCATGCTGGTGGACATTGCCGCAACCCCGGCTGGTGAAGGACAGGCCAATCTCGAGCCTGCGAAGATCGTTCCCGGCACGCCCCCGGCAACCCACTACGGGGACAGCGCCCCCGCGCGCAGCTCTGCCAGAAGATCCTCGGCGCCGGAGCAGGAAGAAGATGTCGCCCCAGCACCGCGTCACGAAACCCCGGCGCCAGTGGCACTCACCCGATACGCGGCCCAAATGCTGTACGCCCCCCTGCGCACCGTCGAACCAGTTGCCGGTATCACTCAGATGCGGGTCGATCGACGCCTGGACTTGAGCACGCTGCTGCCTGCTTTACCAGTAGAGGCCTCGGTCTTGGGAGCTTGGCGCCTCGACAACAGCTACGTCACGGCAGTGAAGCTCCGCAACCTCAGCGCACAACAAGTGACGATGAATCCTGCAGAGCTGATGGGCAATTTCACTACTGCCACCTTTCAGCACCCTTACCTAGGAGCCCGCGGCAACGCCAGCGATACCACCACCCTCTACCTGGTGACCCAGGGCAAGGGCCTGAAGGATGCGTTGCTGCCCTCCTCGATCAGCCAGGTCGACCCAAAAGGAGGACGCCGTGGGCAGTCTGAAAAGTAATCCGCTCCTCAAGTACCTGCTCATCCCTGTGTTGCTTCTCGTCGTCTTCCTGTTGGTCCAGGGCGGAGGCAAGAAAGAAGCCGCTACTCCAACAGACGAGCCGATCACCATTGGAGGCGACACTGCCCGCAAGCTGGGGGTCGATGGTGATACCCCTGCCGACACATTGCGAACAGTGGTCGCTGAAAGCCGCGAAGTGAAGGAGCAAATCGCCAAGGTTTTGACCGATAACCAGCAGCTCAAGGAGCAGAACACGAACCTCCAGCTCCGGCTGACGCGAATGGATGAGAGCGTAGATAGCAAGCTGCAAAATGCGAAAGGCGAGCTGCAAGAGCAGGTAAAAAATCAAAGTCTTGGCTTGCTGGATCAGTTCCAACGCCAGCTGGACAATCTGTCCCAGAACAGTCCAAACGCAGGCGGGCAGGATATGCCCATTGGCCTGGGCGTGCAGTCCGGTGACGGCGCAGGCTTCCAGCAGGGGCAGAAGTCCAAAGACCTCGTCTGGGTTGAGCCCACCGACGCCACTGCGCTGGATGCAAGTGGAAAACCATTACAGCCTGGCTCAACCCAAACGGCCAGCGGCTTCAACTTCCCATCCAGCTTCGGCCAGACCCTGGATAACGGCCAGACCGTTCTCGCCAACACTGCGCAGAACATCGGAGCGGAAATGTCCCCACAGGACGCCCGTAAGCAGGTCCGGAAAGCCTATACCCTGCCTCAGAACTCTACGCTGATGGGGTCGGTGGCCATGTCGGCCCTCATTGGCCGAGTGCCGATCGATGGCACAGTCAATGACCCGTTCCCATTTAAAGTCATGATCGGCCCTGACAACTTGACTGCCAACGGCATTGACCTGCCCGACGTGGTGGGCGCCGTCGCCAGCGGCACCGCCTCGGGCGACTGGACGTTGTCATGCGTGCGCGGCCAAGTCCGCAGCCTGACGTTCGTGTTCGCCGACGGCACGGTCCGCTCCTTCCCCGCCCCGGCCGAGGAGGCAAACGGCAACCAGAACAACAACCAGAACAGCAGCAATGGTCAACCTGCAATTCAAGGCGGGCTCGGCTGGATCAGCGACTCCTATGGCATCCCCTGCATATCCGGTGAGCGACGCTCCAACGCCAAGGAGTACCTGACCAACCAATCTCTGGTCACCGCCGCAGGCGCCGGCATCGCCAAGTTGCTGAAAGCTGATGAGCAGAACAGCTCGACGACCTTCAGCAGCGGGGGAACGTCGTTTGGGACCACTGGCTCATCGGGGAACTCCGCCATGGGCGCGATCCTCACCGGTGGGGTGAGCGACATCCGCTCGTGGATGAACAAGCTCTACGGCGAAGCGTTCGCCGCAGTCTATGTCCAGCCTGGGGCGAAGGTGGCAGTACACCTGGATCAGCAGCTCGCCATCGACTACGAGATCAAGGGCCGTAAGGTCGACTACAACGCCGGAGCCAACCATGTATCCGCAAACCTGGATTAAGCCCCGCCTGCAGGCCGGGGCCTGTCTCGTGCTGACCCTCATCCTGGGCGGTTGCACGACAGACAAAGACGAACTGCTCCCGCACGGCGAGGCCAGCATGATGGATGTCTGGCAGCAAGGCACTTCGGGCGGCGGCGCTGGCAGCTCCAGCAGCAGGACGCTGCTGGATGCACGCCAAGAGCTTCGCCGGCCACTCAACGAGACAACGATGGCCCGCCAGCGAGCAGAAGCTGACGCCTTTACCCGCACGCCTCAGAACGAAATCTACAGCCAGTTCAAACGGCTGCCTAACCCTGACCTGGTTATGTACGTGTTTCCGCACCTGGCTGGCTCAGATCCAGTGCCTGTCCCGGGATACACCACGGTGTTCCCGATGTATCAACGCGTGCAGTACGCCATGCCAGGTGAGAGGACGGAGGAATACTGATGCAGTTCATCAGCAAATTGCTGGGCAAAATCCCTGCGACGCCCATCGAGCCCGAGCTTGGCCTGACACCCACCGATCACGATCAAGTTGACGGCAGTATCGCACCGCCCAGCACGGCTATCAGCGAGGAGGACCGCCAGGCCGCAAATGACCGGTACATTGCCCGCCTGGAGTCGATGGGCATCCCTTCCCCTATCGACTGGCAAAACCCTAAACGTCGGCCGGCGACGAAAGCTGACGTGTCGCGCATGTACGAGGTCAACCCGTCGTTCGTGGACATGCTGCCATGGGCAGAATATCTGCCCGAGGAAGAAGCCATGCTCCTCGAGGATGGCATTTCCAGGGCGGCGTTTTTCGAGCTGGTCCCGATCGGGACCGAGGGACGCTCCGATGACTGGCTTCAACAAGCTCGCGATGCGTTGCAAGGCGTCCTGCAGGACAGCTTTGACGAGCTGGAGAGCTCGCACTGGGTCGTCCAGCTTTTCGCACAGGACGAAACGGACTGGGGTGACTACCTGCAGAAACTCCAGGCCTACGTTCAGCCCCGGGCTGACAACACGGACTTCACCAAGTTGTATCTCGCGCTGTTCCGTCACCACCTCGAATCCATTTCCAAGCCAGGTGGATTGTTCGTCGACACGGCCGTCAGCAACCTTCCGTGGCGTGGGCAGACCCGGAAAGTCCGCCTGGTCGTGTATCGCCGAGTGAAGAAGCAGGACCTCGTGGTCCGAGGACAGGAGCCTGCCGCCTACCTCAAAGCAATTTGCGACCGCCTTAAGGGAGCGCTGGCCAACGCCGGCGTCACGACCAAACGCATGGATGGGCAGGCGATCAAGCGCTGGCTGGTGCGTTGGTTCAACCCCCACCCAGACCATCTGGGCTCGACCGATGGCGATATCCGTCGATTCTACGAGACGGTCTGCCAACCGCCACGCGAGCTCGAGGAGGGAGAGCTGCCCGTGGCCAGCGGTACCGACTTCTCGGAGAATTTGTTCTACCGAGAACCGCGTTCGGATGTGGCCAGCGGCCTTTGGTCGTTCGATGGCATGCCGCACCGGGTGGTGATGCTCGATCGCTTGAAAAATGCCCCACTCACTGGACACCTGACCGGTGAGACCAAGCAGGCAGACGCGTTGAATTCGCTGTTCGATCGACTGCCGGAGGACACCGTGCTGTGCATCACCATGGTGCCTACCCCGCAGGATCTGCTTGAAGGGCATCTCGAACAACTGTCCAGGAAGGCAATTGGGGAGACCCAGGCGTCCAGCCACACCCGGGATGACGTTGTAAAAGCCCGGTCCATTCTTGGGCGCAAGCACAAGCTCTATCGGGGGAGCATTGCTTTCTTCCTACGGGGCCAAGACAAGGACGTGCTCGAGGAGCGGACGATCAGCTTGTGCAACGTGCTGCTCGGCGCAGGGATGCAGCCAGTCCAACCACAAGACGAAGTCGCCCCGCTGAACAGCTACCTGCGTTGGCTACCCTGTAATTTTGACCCCAGCGAAAGCCGCGCGCTGGATTGGTACACCCAGCTGATGTTCGCTCAGCACATCGCCAATCTGGCCCCGGTGTGGGGACGCTCGACTGGAACAGGTAACCCTGGCTTTACCCTATCGAACCGGGGAGGTGCAACGCTCACCTTCGACCCGTTGAACAAGCTCGACCGACAGATGAACGCCCACTTGTTCCTGTTCGGGCCCACCGGTGCGGGTAAGTCTGCAACAGCCAACTACTTAATCATGCAAGCCATCGCACTCTACCGTCCGAGGCTCTTCATCATCGAAGCCGGCAACAGCTTCGGCCTGCTGGGTGACTTCGCCAAGCGGCTCGGTCTGACCGTCAACCGAGTACGACTCGCCCCCGGCGCCGGCGTAAGCCTCGCCCCGTTCGTTGACGCGGTGCAACTGGTTAAAAACAAGGACCAGGTGAAGGTCTTGAATGCGTCGGACGTGGAGGCTTCGGACCAACACCTGGCCGACGCGCTGGCGGGTATGGAGGACGAGCAACGGGACATCTTGGGCGAGCTGGAGATCACGGCACGCTTGATGATCACCGGCGGCGAATCGAAGGAAGACGCTCGACTCTCTCGGGCGGACCGCAGTGCCATCCGTCAATGCATCCTCAACGCGGCCGAGCTGTGCGTCAGCGAGAACCGCCCGGTCCTCACTGAAGACATCAGCGCAGCGCTCCAAGCAATGGCCAGCGACGACAAACTCCCCGAAAACCGGCGCAACCGATTCATGGAGATGGCCGAGGCCATGGGTATGTTCACCATGGGCACGGAAGCTGAGATGTTCAACCGTCCTGGTACCGCCTGGCCGGAAGCTGATATCACGATCGTCGACCTGGCTACCTACGCTCGTGAGGGCTACCAGGCTCAGATGGCCATCGCCTATATCTCGCTGCTGAACACCATCAACAACATCGCAGAACGGGACCAGTTCAAGGGTCGACCACTGATTGCCTTCACCGACGAAGGCCACATCCCATTGAAGGTACCACTGCTCTCCCCGTACTCGGTCAAGATCACCAAGATGTGGCGAAAACTGGGTGCCTGGTACTGGATGGCGACCCAAAACGTCGACGACATCCCCCCAGAAGCATCGGCGCTGCTGAACATGATCGAGTGGTGGATCTGCCTGAACATGCCACCAGACGAGGTGGAGAAGATCGCCCGCTTCCGTGAGCTCACGCCGGCACAGAAGACAATGATGCTCTCGGCAAGGAAGGAAAACGGCAAATTCACCGAGGGCATCGTGCTGGCCAAGCGGATCGAGATGCTGTTCCGGGTGGTGCCACCCAGCTTGTGCCTCGCTCTGGCCATGACCGAGCCAGAAGAGAAGCGGCAACGGTACGAAACCATGCAAGCGCTCGGCTGCGATGAACTGCACGCCGCGCTGCAGGTGGCCGCCGACCTGGACCGCAAGCGCGGTATCACTCCCTTCCCCATCACCTTTCCCGAGCCAATTAAAGCCGTGGAGCGCATGGCATGAGAGTCATGAATACACTGACCCAGAGCATCATCGATAGCCTGACCCAGCTGCTCAAAGACCCCGGACACGACACTCTCCAGTCGCTTTCGGTTTGCGCCCCCGTGCTCATTGATGAACTGCAACAGATCAAAAATAACGCGGTGGACCGTCGTGACATCATGCCTCTGATCCAGGCCGTCCTGAATGAGTGGCTGAAACAGCATCCCCAACCGGAGGGGGCCATCCAGGACCTTCAAGCCGCATTACAGCAACTGGTCCAGCCAGGTGATCTGGATGGCAAGCATGCGTAACCTCAGGTCCATCACCATCATCTTTGGCATCGCAGTGATCGCCCTCCTCGGCGCTTACTGGCAGATTGGGAAGAGTAGTAACGCCAGAAGCACCGACGAAACCTGGTACTTCGGCCCATCAGACGCCCGCTGGGTGATCACTGAGTACGCCGATCTCGAATGCCCTTACTGCAGGACGTATACGCCCCAACTGAAGCAGTGGGTAAGAAAGCAGGACGATGTAAAGCTCGCGTGGCATCACTTCCCCCTTGATAGTCACGGTACCGCAGCGCTTTCTGAGGCACGGCTCGTGCAATGTGCCGGGTACTTGGGGGGGGCGACCGCGTTCTGGCAGGCAATCGACCAGGTTCTCTTAAATACTCGGGGCAACAGGCAGGGCCTTACTGAAGAGTTGCAACTGCTCGATGTCTCATCGGAAGCCCTCTCCAGTTGCACCTGGACAAACGTAGACATCGCTGCAGCGGTTGAGCGTCAGCTGGCTGTGGCCAAGAGCCGCGGCATTGCCGCTACCCCAACGATCGAGGTCACCGACAGCCTAACCGGGAACACTGTGCGCCTGGAGGGCCCGGTAGACAGTACCGCCCTGCTGTCGGTAATAGATGCCCTCGCCGCTCAACCTGCGCAGGAAAAAGCGGAGTCGTCGCGATGACAAAGCTGAGGGTTCTCAGCACTAACAACAACGACGAAGAAGGCAACCTGCCGAGCAGGTTCTGCCCAGGTGCAGGCTCTGGTCATGGTTGGTTTCAGCTTGAGATGGCCGGAGAAGGGTTCCCCTCCCACTCTGAGCTAAGCTGGGCTCTTCAGGAGTGGAATGGCGACTGTGTACTAGTGGACTACGACGTGGCCGCAGGCAAAGGACGCTTCGTGCTCGTCGACTGGTATGCGCCAGATCCTGGCAAGGTCATCGAGCTGCTGCTCAATCACACGCTCGATGACTTGGAGGCGCGGTCAGACACAGATGGGGGTGGTGCCGTCGTCCTATGCTGAGTAGATCTGACCGGCCTCATTGGGGCCGATATCTTCACCAAGCCATATTGCGTGGATCAAAGATAGCGCCTATGGCCCCCCTCTATGGTCTAGTGGTTTGGGCCATGGGGGACTACGAAAGCTTGCGCCACTTCCTGGCAACAGCGACCAATCCCCAGTTGAGCCAGATGGTGCTTTCGCTTATCGTCGCCGGCTTCTGCCCTCAAGGCTTGAGTGGCAGGCGCAAACTGAAGAGCTCTTTCCGCTAGAGGTCAAACCTTCATGGCTGTCCGTACAGCACCAAAGACCTCTGGGACTCCGACCGAACATTGGCACAGATGTTTGATTGTGACGTTCAGATCCCATGCTTAGGGCTTAGTGGGAAACTGCACCTCACTTGACCAATCGTTTGCATTGCACTTGACCACCTGTTTGCATCGGATTTGACCAGCCAATTGCATTGGATCTGACCACTCAAAGCACGGCATAAGCCGATCAGAACGAGTTCCATGATGGTCGATCTCAATTATCGATTTACGCTATCGTAGATCGATAATTTCATCCAGCCTTGTCACAGATCAGGTATTGACCATGACTGAAATCACCAAGACTGACCGTAGCCCTTGGGCTGTTTTTTTGATCTTCCTCCGCTTGGGGTTCACCTCCTTCGGCGGCCCAACCGCACACCTGGGCTATTTCCGCGATGAGTTCGTGGTGCGTCGACAATGGTTGAGCGAGCGCAGCTATGCGGATCTTGTCGCCCTTTGCCAGTTCTTACCGGGGCCAGCCAGTAGCCAGGTCGGGATTGCGATCGGGTTGTCTCGATCCGGCTACGCCGGGGCACTAGCCGCGTGGATGGGATTCACCTTGCCCTCCGCAATTGCCTTGGTCCTCTTCGCACTCGGCATCGCCAGTTATGGTGATGCCATGCCTGCTGGCGTGCTGCACGGTCTGAAGGTGGTGGCCGTGGCGGTGGTCGCCCAGGCTGTCTGGGGCATGGCGCGCAATCTTTGTCCCGATGCGCCGCGTATTTCCATCATGGCAGCGGCGACCTGCTTCGTGCTGCTCGTACCCTCTGCCTGGGGGCAAGTGAGTGTCATCATCCTTGCAGCCATTGTCGGCCTGCTGCTATTCAAACCACAGCAGGGCGAGGCCCATGATCCACTACCGATCAGCGTGCGGCGTCGCGTTGGCTTCTTCTGGCTGGCCCTGTTCTTTGCCCTGCTGCTTGGGCTGCCGTTGCTGACAGCTGTATTCTCGAGCCAAACACTGGCGATGATGGATGCTTTCTACCGCGCCGGCTCGCTGGTATTCGGTGGCGGGCATGTGGTGCTGCCGCTGTTGCAAGCTGAGGTCGTACCAACAGGCTGGGTCGACAACGAAGCATTCCTCGCGGGCTATGGTGCGGCGCAGGCCGTACCGGGGCCTCTATTCACCTTTGCAGCATTTCTCGGTGCCTCGATGAACCAAGCACCAACTGGCTGGCTTGGCGGCCTGATTTGCCTGTTGGCGATCTTTGCGCCGTCTTTCCTGCTGGTGGTGGGGGCCTTGCCATTCTGGGAGCACCTGCGCCGTAACCTGCGTACGCAGGCAGCACTGCTCGGCATCAATGCGGCCGTGGTCGGCCTGCTGCTGGCTGCTCTCTACCAGCCGGTATGGACGAGTGCGATTCATGGCCCGCAAGACTTTGGCCTGGCCCTCGTGGCACTGGTGGCGTTGATGTTCTGGAAGCTGCCGCCGTGGCTGGTCGTGCTGGGCAGCGGTGTCCTGGGCGGGCTGTTGAGCATTGCACTGTGAGATACAGCGAGTGACCGACAAAGACCTCTACGGCGGGTTGATCCGCCTGCATATCCTGCACCACGCTGCCGAGGCTCCCATCTTCGGGCTGGCCATCATCGAGGAGCTGCGCCACCACGGTTACGAGCTCAGCGCGGGCACGCTGTATCCGATGCTGCACGGTTTGGAGAAGAAGGGTTATCTGTGCTCGCACTATGAACGCACCGGGCGCCGCGAGCGACGCATGTATGAGATTACCGATGAAGGCCGAGCCGCGCTGGCAGATGCCAAGGTCAAGGTTAGGGAGTTGTTCGGCGAGTTAATCGAAGGACGCTGATGGTCTTAACCGGAGTGCCTGCGACCAGCTACTTGCTTTCATGACCGCACACTGACCGAAAGCAGTGGCCTATTAGCTACGTACGCTTTTGGCCGACTTCTGCCTGAAGGCGTACCCGTGCGCCGGTCAAATTCGATGCAAACAACTGGTCAAGCCGAGTGCAGACAGGTGGTCAAGTCCATGCAATTACGCAGCTTAGCGTACGATTTTTCCGAACTCTACGGGCTCCCCAACATGAAAGGCTGTATTCGCAGCTGTCCCGTACGTACGATGTTATGGATTTCGCCGCTTCTGTCACGCAACTCAATAACGAGATCTGCGAACTGCAGCACGATGTCTTAGAGTCGGTCATGGACCGCTCAAGGCGCTCCACCCCAAAGTCCCGTCCTGCCAGGCTCTCATGCCCACCATTCAATCCCGCTCTCGTCGATCACGAGGGTCCGGGGGAGGGGTAACCGTCACAGTGAAACTGCCGGTGAGGTCCTGACGAAGTTCCTGTGGCATCCAGTAGGCAAACTGGACCAGCCAGGCACCGTCCTGCAACCGATGGGTCTCCTGGCGAAACTCTTCAACCAACGCCTCATCGATTCCGAGTATGGCCGCCAATTCTTTATTGGTGGGTGCGCCTTCCATTGTCGATCACTCCTTGGCCCTCGATCTACATAAAGAATTATCACTATGATGGCACAGTTGCCATTAAGCGCACGTCGGCTCAAGCACCGCCCGCGAAAACCCGCTCAACCCCTGGCATCGCCTGTTATGCTGCAGCAACGTTATGCGAGGCCCCAGCCATGGTTACAGATCCCCTCACTTTGCTTTTGCTTTCACGATTGGCCAACGTCCAGTTGTCACTAGCGACATCAATGAGGGGAGTCACGCAGGATAGCGTCTCGTACCCAGCACAATCCTTGGAGGTGATTTCCAAGACCTTGGACATGCTGGAAGACGTGCTAGACGCAGTAGCGAGAATCACCCACACCACAGATGATGGTAATCGCGGAGGCCGGCTACACTAGGTATGCCGAGCACCTAGTTTCCCCTTCTACCGGTGTTCGTGGAGCCCGTCACCACGGGCTTTTTTACTACTTCTGTATTACCTCATTAGCCCTACCGTCATCCACCTAGCTGCGTTTGAAATCCCTCTCGTTTTCAAAAACTATCGTTCCAGGCCGACAAGTGACCCAGCCAGTCCTGCCGTTCGGTCTATCCTTACCCACTCCTCTCAGGCATCCCATACGAAGGGGGCAGAGATGAGCGAGAACGATCAGCAGGGTTTTGATGAGGCTCTGAGGCATTGGGCCAGCGCCGTCGAGGACGCACGCGCCTGCGAGCTCGCCGAGACGATCAAGCGTGCCGAACAAGCTGAAATACGACGGATCTGGCGTGCATTCCATAGCAGCGCTCTTGGCGTTTTCTATAGCAGTGGCATTCAAAAGGATGAAGTCAAGGACGGGTAGCTAAATGCAAAGCCCAGCGCATGCCTGGGCTTCTATCGTTTGCGCTCCGCGAAGATCACATGAATCGATTCATAGCCCTGCCTTGAACAGCGGCTGTATCGACAAAAGCACTGCTCACAGCAATCCTCACTATCGTATTAGCGCCCGAGTGCTGCCAATTCGTTGTCTCTCATTTCCACAATAACCCAGCGAAAGAAATCCCCACACCGTTGGGTATCTATTTCCTACTGCGCCTAGAGCTCCGATCCGTTTTCCTGTATCGGTCCCCACTTCAGGTGCAACCCCATGTTCGATATCCCCCCGCCTTTATCGCGAGCAGTCCTATTGCTCGTCGTCGCATTGGCCACTGGCACCGCACATGCCGAGACCTGGGCCATTACAGACGCAGCGCACCCACTGACCTCCGTGCCAGGAAATGTGCGTGTCATCAAGCTCGATGACCAACAGCGCATCGAGGAGCAGTTGTCCAAGAAGCTGCCACCCAACCCGCACCAGGCCGCACTCGCCGCAAGGCAACTGATGGGCACTCCGGCCGGAGCTGCACTGATGCAGCAGTTGGCCGCCGCCCAGCAGGGTAATGCCGATGCCTGGAGTGTTGGTGTCTCGAAAGTGCCGGCAGTGGTTGTTGATCGCCGGTATGTGGTCTACGGCCAGCCTGACGTGACAGCGGCTATGCAGACCATCATCCAGGCGAGGGGGCGATGATGAGAGCAGGTTCCCTACGCGCTTTGGTAGGGCTGCTGACGTCAGCCCTATCGTTTTCAGCCTTCGCCACTGTCAATTCCGCGGCGATCCTTGCCTCCACCAGCTCGCCCACGTGCCTTGAGTACAAGGTGGTCGGGATCTGCTACTGGCTGCTCTGCACCCCCCTGGGTTGCACCGTGAAGACCTCCACTAAAGTCCGGCACTACATCCCAGACGCAGTGGTGTCGGCTTACGCCAACACCGGTGGCAACCCCTGGACGGAGGTGAGCCCGATGGGGATGCCGAATGCCACGGCGCAGGCGGGTAACGACGGGACCACCAACCACGCTGCCGAGAACAACATCACGAAGTTCAAAGAGGCCGACGTTATCGGCCATCCCGGTGCGGCGGTGTTCAACCAGTTCGCCAGCTCCTACGGCTATTCCTGCCACGGCGCGACCACGCCGCTGGTGCCCTACATGCTCAGCACGCTGGACACGCTGGCTTGGCGCTACGGCGTCCCCGAGTCCGTCTACCCAGAAGCTCTGGTGCCAGGCCTGCGTGAGGTCGGTGGAACGTTATCCGGTGATCTGTGGGGCAACCTTTACCCGCGCAGCGGCTTCCTCCATCAGACCGATGACTTCAAAACTGGAGCCGTGATCGCGCAGCGGGCCGGGGACATCACCACGCGCATCGGCCAGCCTCATGTTTACCAGCCAATGCGAGCAACGGCAGAGCCTGGCTACTGGCCCGCCGGCGAGCTTAAGGAGGGCGATGCCACCACCGGCAAGTGGCAACAGCTCTCCCCTGCCATCAGCCCCACCTGTGCGGTTTTCCCCAACACTGGCATCAACGCTGATGCAGTCGATGAAGCCTACGCCTGGGCCCTTTGGCGACCTTACTCGTGCTGCAAACGTCGCGGCCAAACCTTCCTCGGAAGCACGGACTTCCAATGAGATATGACCTGGAGTGCGCAATGAAAAGAATGACTGCAGCAATCGCTCTTGCTATGAGCGTGAGCAGCACCTGGTGCGTGGCCGAGGCCGCCGATCCCATCAAGGTCGAATCGCAGGGCAGCGTTATCGGCGACGACGTGCTGTACAGCATTGGTGGGGGTAGCGCGGTGCAGATGGGTAGTGCCGGCCAGATGGAGAGCATCACCGTTGGCGCGGGCTGGCAAAACAACCTGGTCTGCGGAAACATGGACCTCAGCAACACCCTGGAAAACCAGCTAAACGGCGCGACCCAAGGTTTTCAACGGATCATGGGAAGCGTGATCCAGAATGCGACTGGAGCGGTTTCTTCGATGCCAGCGCTGATCCTGCAGCGGGCAAATCCCGCCCTCTACAACTTGTTGACCAATGGGATCCTGCAGGCGCGGCTCGACTACGATCGTTCGAAAGGTACTTGCCGCGCGATCGCAGAGCGCATGGCCGACATCGCCGGCGGGCAAATGGGCTGGGGCAAAGTCGCGGAAGGTCAGAAGATGGGCCAGGCCTTGGCCTCGGACACCGATGCTGTGGCAGTGGTCGACAAAGTCGAGAACGCACCAGGGACCAACGGAGTCACTTGGGTCGGCGGCAAACAGGCAGGTGGCAACGGCCAGCAACCCATCAAAGTCGTCGGGGATGTTGCCAAGGCAGGCTACAACTTGCTCAACAACCGAGCACCGGAAGAAACATCGAGCATCCCCAAGGCAACCTGCGCCAACGGATTACTGTGCGGAAGCTGGGAGTCGCCTGCCGAGGCTGCCCAGTTCGCGAACCGCGTGCTGGGAGAACAGCAGATCCAGACCTGTGAGGGCTGCACCACCACGTCCACCCCGGGTGTAGGCCTGACGCCGCTGATCCAGGAGACCTACGAGAAGAAACTGACCGCACTGCAGGATCTGCTGAAACCTGGAACGCAGATCACCTCGGAGAAGCTGCGAGAGGCCAGCAGCGACTCTCTGCCCATCACTCGCGGCGTCATCACGGCACTGAGAGACGAGAGGGACCAGGCCGTACTCGCAAGCCGCCTGGCGTCCGAAGTCGCGCTTGCTGACGTTCTGGAGAAGGGCTTGCTCCTGCAGCGCATGCTGATCACGGGCAGCAAGGAGCCCAACGTGAACTCCAACAAGTTGGCCGTCGAGGCGACACTCGGGCAGGTCGACACCCTTCAGCAGCTCATCACGAACCTCAAGACCGAACTGGACATGCGACAGCAGCTCGCGAACAACTCCCCGATGAAGATCATCGAGCGCGGGAAAGCGCGCGCCGAGAACTCTCGGGCGATTTACGACGCGGCGCCCGAACAGGACCGCCTGCTTCAGCTGCAGAAGCCTGCCAGCAAGGAATGACCATGTCTCAGGAAGTCGAGAAGAAAACCAACTCCCTCAAGATCCTGTTGGGCGGGCTGCTCTTGAGCACCATTCTGCTGGTGTTCAGCGTGCTGCTCGGCATCATCGCGGTCAACCACCTGGGCGTGTTCGAAACCTGGTTGAAATGGCGTGAGGGCAATTACCTGCCCCTGCTGCTGTGGCGCGTCGCCATCTACAGCGGCATCGTCTATGCCTGGTTGAAGCTGAAGGCACGCCTGCCAGGGGTCGAGGCTGGCCAGCCATCCAAAGCTCAGCGGATCGAATTCCTGGTACTCCTGCTATTCCTGATCGTCGAGATCTCGAAGGCCCCCATTACCTGGTCGGAGGTGCTATGACCCTCTACACGAACGACTATCTGGAGTATTACCTCACCCTAGTTGGCTGGATCATCAACAACGGGATCTGGGACATGATCTCCGATACGGGGCTGTTCGCCCTGCCCTTCATCATCATCGTGGCCCGGGAATGGATCAAGGTTCGCGGTGAGGGTGCGGATGAAGGCAACAAAGGCGTGCTGTCTCTGGCTCGTATTGAAACCCAGCTCTACCTCGGCTACGTGGTGGTATCAATGTGTGCTGTAACGGTCGTCCCCGTGGGCTTCGACACGCTCGAGTTCGATCAGCAACGCGCCCGCCAATGCCAGGTGATGACCCCAGCCCCTTCCGAGACCGGATGGAACACCACGTTCAGCTCGCTGGCCGGTAAGAGCGCCCAGCTGCCAGTATGGTGGGCACTCGTACACGCGTTGTCCAAGGGGTTGAACAGTGGTGCTGTTGCAGCAATCCCTTGCGGCACGGACCTCAGGCAGATGCGAATGGAGGTCGACGCGATGAGGGTTGGCAACCCCCTCCTCGCCCAGGAGGTAGCAGACTTCACCCACGATTGTTTCGGTCCGTCCCGGGCGCGCTTGTTCATGCGGCAGCCCGATATCGGGTCGATCGCAAAAGACCAGAAGGCCCTGCAGGACCTGAACTGGATCGGGTCCCACTATCTGTTGAACACCGCGGGGTACTACGACACCGACTACTCCAGGACACCCCGTACAGCTTGGCCGTATGACGTGAAAAGGGATGACGGAATGCCACAGGTCACCGGCGGCGGTGGATACCCAACCTGCAAGCAGTGGTGGTCAGATGGGAGTATCGGCCTTCGGGACCGATTGAAGGCCCAGGTCGACCCAACCCTACTGAACCAGTTCCTCGGGTGGGCAAAGTGGCTGTCTCAGGAGGAAGTGACAGACTCGATGATCCGCCAGCTCGTGTCGCCATCCAGCCAGGTCAACGGAGACGTGTATACCGACTACGGCGGCCAGATTGGAGGCACTGTCTGGAACGGTCTCGCCCGTGCAGGCGGAACGCTGGGTGTCGCAGTCGGGTCGCTGGGTTATTTCCCCGCAATGGACATGGTTCGCCAAGCCTTACCGATGGTGGTGGCCTTCCTGAAGATGGCCATGGTTATCTGCATACCAATGGTATTGATCATCGGGGCATATCAATTGAAGGTTGCGATGACCATGTCAGTAACTATGTTCGCTTTGATCTTTGTCGATTTCTGGTTTCAACTGGCGAGATGGGTCGACAGCACAATAATCGACGTTTTGTATGGCTCGGGGTCGCCGCACTTATCCTTTGATCCTGTGATGGGATTGAACGCTACTACTCAAGACGCGATTCTTAACTTCGTCATGGGGTCGATGTTCATCATCCTCCCAAGCTTCTGGGTTCTAGCTCTCGGCTGGGCAGGAGTACAGACAGGGACAATTCTCAACGGTCTAACCAAAGGAACCGACCCAGTAGGAAAAGCTGGCAGCGAAGGTGGTGAAATGGCTCAGAAGGCAGTGAAGTCAATAGCTGGACAGTAGCGGCGATAAAAGCTTGGTCCTTCAGTGAGACCAAGCTTTTAAGGAAGATCCCGATCAATACCGTCAGTACGCTCGCCCCACATATTGAGAGGACAGCCCATAACCCCGTCCCGACCGTAGGGCGCTTCTCTATCCTCAGAAAACAGTTCAACCTTATCGAGGTCAACTTTGGAAAGTGCGTACAGGCCGAGAGTAAGTGAAATAATAGTTAGCAGCACCGACATAATCCAGCTTATCGAGTTGGCTAAGATGAGCACAACTACCATGGCTAGGACTGCCCGCTTAACCCAACGGACTGTCGGATTTACGTCATGCATGCAGACGCGCGCCACGTGGCCCAGCGCCCGGCCCAACCGGAAGGCAATTGAGTGTTTGGCGGCTGTGGTCATGATCCATCTCCTTGCTCTGTGAGAGCATCTTGCCATCAGATATACGACACCTTTGGCATTTTCGCAAGGTTTATGGCATAAAACGCCATCGCCAATCACCAGGATTACACCCATGGCCACCCACAACGTCGTCGTGCCAAAGCCGATGGAGCAGTCGATTGATGAGCTCGTTAGAACTGGCCGCTACCAGAACTTCAGCGAGGTCGTAAGGGCTGGCATCCGGATGCTGCTCGAGCACGAAGCAGCTGAGTCAGCCAGACTCGAGGCTCTACGGAGCGCTACATCAGTAGGTATCATGCAGGTCGAAGCAGGCCAATACGACGAAGTCGATCCGGCCAATCTCAAAGCCTATCTCGAAAATCTGGGACGCCTCGCGAGCGATAAAGCATGAGTGGGCTCGTAGTACGCATCTCGCCCCAGGCATATACCGACATCGCCGATACACTTCGCTTCACGGAGGTCAGGCTGGGTGGGGCCCTCAGGAGCCAGTATCAAGACCTCCTCCAAGGAACCTTCAGCTCCCTTGCTGAAGAGCCGACACACATCAACAGCAGGCTGCGGGACGAGATTTCCCCAGGCCTTCGCAGCCTACATCTGTCATTCAATGTACTGAAGATGGCTGACGGCCGTATGATCAGCCCCCGCCATATCGTGTTCTATCGCACTGGGACAGACCAGGTCGTTGAGATCCTACGGGTTCTCCATGACGCGATGGAGATCGCTCAGCATTTGAACCATCTGCATCAGCAGTAAAAGGTAAATGGCTCAGATGCAAATGGGTTTGAATGGATAATGGAATGGACCACAAGGGTAAAAGCCCTATCCGAAAGGGCTGGAGCAAAAGGATCGCTGTGATGGACGCGACTGATATATCAAAACTATTCTCACCAATGCCCGCTTTACCCGAAGAATACCAGGCCTTAGCAGAAAGAGCTGAACGCGACCTTCTTGGGCTGCTAATGCTCTGGGACGACGGAAACCTTTTACAAGAGGTTAAGCCAAGTTGGTTCACGAGCCATCAGCATTTTATAATTTTTCTCGGGCTTGAAGAAGCGGTAGAAACATATTCACACTGCGACGTAGTCACAACTGCTGAAATATTAGAGAAGTCTGGAAAACTTGAAGAAGCTGGTGGACTGTTATACTTGGCAGGTATCGCGTCCAAGAGCCCGCGACTTACACCCTGGCAGATAGCACCTCTACTTCAAGGCTTCGAAAAAATGAGGTATGCGATGACTGCCAAAAATGGTGTTCGCTGCATGGTAAGGTTGGAAGATGCTCTACTATACGGCTGGAATCATGGGACATCTTGGTACAGTTCAGGTGTTCAATTGATGAACTACGATGCACCACTTTTTTTTGAGCTTTTAGACGACGACTCAGACTGGGTATGTTATTCGTTTGCGGACGAGGTTGAGGCTGAGCGATTAGCAGCGCAATGATGGCAATCTGCCTCAAAATGTGAACCCAAACGACTACTGATTTAAGCTTGATAGCATACCGCCATTCAAGGAAAAGCCCGCTCCATGTGCACCCATGGAGCAACCTATGCATCTCCTCTCCTGGTTGAGCCGCAAAACGGCCAAACCAACGCCAGAAGCCTCACCGCAAGGCTTCCACCTGCCGGCGAAGGCTACGGCTCTCCTGCAGAGCCCACTACGCCAGCAGCTCCTGGAGAACATCTGGCGCCGGGCATCGCTCTCACGAGCTCAGTTCAACACCCTCTACCTGAAGCCGCTTGAGCGCTACGCCGAACTGGTGCAGCTGCTCCCTGCCTCTGAAAACCACCACCATGCCCACCTTGGCGGACTCCTGGACCATGGCCTGGAGATCATGGCCTACGCCCTCAAGATCCGTCAGACACACCTCCTGCCGATCGGCGCGCCACCTGAGTCGCAGTCTGCACAGGCCGAGGCCTGGACTGCGGCGGCTGCCTACGGCGCGTTGCTGCACGACCTGGGAAAGATCGCTGTTGATGTCCGTGTGGAGCTCGAGGGTGGCCAGCTGTGGCACCCATGGCATGGACCGATCCTCCGCCCCTACCGGTTCAAGTACGTTAAAGGCAGGGAGTACCAGCTACACGGTGCTGCGTCAGCCCTCGTGTATACGCAGGTCCTGGACAAGGGGATCCTCGACTGGCTCAGTGGATTTCCTGAACTCTGGAGGCAGTTGATCTACCTCCTGGCTGGCCAGCATGAGCACGCCGGCATCTTGGCTGAAATAGTGGTCCAGGCCGACAAGGCTTCCGTCGCCCAGCAATTGGGCGGGAATCCAGAGCGGGCACTCGCTGCTCCCAAACAATCGCTCCAGCGTCAACTGGTTGATGGCTTACGGTTCTTGGTTCGCGATAAGTTCAAGCTCAACCACCCCGATGGACCGGCAGATGGTTGGCTGGCTCAGGACGCCTTGTGGTTGGTGAGCAAGCCTGCTGCAGACCAACTCCGGGCGTACATGCTGACCCAGGGCATTGAGGGGGTACCAACGTCCAATGCCCCATTCTTCAACATGCTGCAAGACCAGGCGATCATCCAGACCAACGCGCAGGATAAAGCGATCTGGAGGGCAACAATTGATAACGGCCGCGGTTGGAAGAACACCTTTACCCTGTTGAAGATCTCGCCGTCGCTGGTGTGGCCCACCCCTGACGAGCGCCCTCCGATCTACGACGGAACGCTCACATTGGAACTGGAAGCAGCCACACAGTCGAGCCCTGGCGGAGAGACAGTCTGCCCGGTTCCGGAGGATCCAGTTGAGATCGATGCCGAAGCCCCTCAACCACCGCCACTGTCACGGCCGCTGGTACAGCCAATCCCAATCGAAGGGATCCAATCGTCTGAACGCGAAGAGCTGCTGGCACTGTATAGTGATGTCACTGCGCCACTAGCAGAGCAAAGTGCTAGCCAAGGCTCAGAAGCCGTCTCGCCTACACCTCAAGGAATTGTGGAGGCAGAGTCGGCTGAGGAATCTTTAGCAGCCCCAGCAAGGATTGCTGCACCGAAAGACATCAACACAATGCCTATTAGTAGTTCACTGGGAGGGGCCTTCGTTGCCTGGGTAAAAGCAGGTGTCGCCTCCCACAAATTGATCATCAACGACGTCAAGGCTCTGATCCACACCGTCGACGACACGGCAATGCTCGTGACACCTGGAATCTTCAAGCGGTATGTGCTTGAGCATCCGGATCTAGAGAAAAGTGACGGTAAACCGGGGACAGCAGCCTGGCAACAAGTACAGCGTGCATTTGAAAAAGAGAAGAGCCACCAGAAGACGGGCAAGCAGCTAAACATTTGGACCTACGATGTTATCGGCCCCAGGAAAACCACACAGTTAAGAGGCTATCTGCTTCGAGACCCCAAACTTCTGTTCAATGAGCAACCCTTGAACAATCCGAGCTTACGCCGGGTGACGGAAGGGGTTGTGGAATGACGCCTCAGACACTCCTCCAGGAGTACCTGGTCGACCATGATCTTCGGCCTGCGAGCGAGAAAATTTACAGCGCTGCCATAAAGTCACTCGAGAAGCACTTCGGCAAGTCTGTCGACGTGGAAGCGGTAGATCGACGGGGTATTCTGACCTGGCGTAGCAAGGTCATCGACGAAGGTCTGTCTAAGCGCAGCTGGAACACTTACTCAAACCATCTTCGGACGATCTGGGGGTATGGCATCGAGTACGGGATCCTGCTCAACACAGGGATGAATCCCTTCAAGAAGACCACCGTCATCGCTCCGAAACGACCAAGTAAAATCATCGCCGGCGAAGCCATACATCGCGCTCGGCGCTGGCTCCGAAGCCTGGTCGACCAAGAAGAATCGACCGGCGAGCGAGCCAGAATCACCCCTGCATGGTTCTGGCTGGCGACATTCGAGATGTTCTATTACACGGGCATCCGGCTGAACGCCCTGCTGTGCATTCGGTTGCAGGATGTCGACTGGGATCGGCAGCTTATCCTGGTCAGGGGTGAAACCGAAAAGACCCATCGCGAATTCCGCATACCCATCCCTGACGGGCTAGCGCCTCACCTTCATCGACTCTTGGAAGAAGCAGCTCGAGCTGGCTTCGCCGCCGAAGACCAACTCTTCAATGTCAACCGCTTCTCTCGGCACTACAAACGGCGGCAGATGAACTCCGACCAGGTCGAAGCGATGTACAAGAAGCTGATCGACAAGCTTGGGGTTCGCATGACGCCGCACCGCTTCAGGCACACGCTGGCGACCGATCTGATGAAGCAGCCGGAGAGGAACATCCACCTCACAAAGAACCTGCTGAACCACTCGAATATCGCGACCACGATGAGCTACATCGAAGCTGACTACGATCACATGAGAGATGTGCTGCACGAGCGCAGCATGCAGCAGGGCGCGCTGCACCTTGTTCGCCGGGTCGATGAAAACGGGGCACCTGGATCGAGGACCGGCCAGGCTCAAGCCCGGATCGAGTCAGGTGAACGAAGAACGATCGAACAGAGTCATCACGGAGGCGGCGGACCTGCACCAGGTCTTCAACAGAAAATTGAGCATATCTGTGCCAGTCCTATGCTTCCCCCCGAGGAGCTTTTCACCCCCAACCTACTGTTCAACCTGATGACATCGGCCATCGGGAACACGCCGTTTGTACGCTCTTCATCTACTGAAGCAGTCACGATGTACAACGCGCGGGCATCTCCATAGGCAAGAGCCGACGAGTAGCATTCGGCCACCAGTGAGTTAGCTGAAGCAGGATCGAGGATCAACTCTGAGCCAGCTCATGGTGCTAGGAATCTGGCGCCATGCCTTTGGCTGCGCGGGGTTTGGGATCCACTTGACGCATCTTATGAATGAGCTGTGACAGCTCGAAAATGCGCTAAGTCTTTGACTTTTTTGACCCAGAAACGGAAAAGCCCACCATAAGCGGCGGGCTATTCCATATTGACATCACGTTGAAGCGAGCCTAAGGTTCGCTCCAGACGGCTGCAAGACTAGCAAAGGCTGTGGCAAGCCCCCCTCTCTAGCACTCACGAACCGCTGTGAATATGGTGGGTCGTGTAGGATTCGAACCTACGACCAATTGGTTAAAAGCCAACTGCTCTACCAACTGAGCTAACGAC
>NZ_VZZR01000019.1:0-17903 GCF_009650555.1 Pseudomonas sp. EMN2 | reverse complement strand
CAGAGCGCCGGGGCTGCTTACAGGACCTCCATGAAACCTGCTCGCCTACGCGCCGACCTGCTCGCCGGCCTTACCACCTCGTTCGCCCTGGTGCCCGAGTGCATCGCTTTTGCCCTGGTGGCCCACCTCAACCCGCTGATGGGCCTGTATGGCGCGTTCATCATCTGCACCCTGACCGCGCTGTTCGGCGGTCGCCCGGGGATGATCTCCGGCGCCGCCGGCTCGATGGCGGTGGTGATCGTCGCCCTGGTGGTGCAGCACGGCGCCCAGTACCTGCTGGCCACGGTGCTGCTGGGCGGGGTGGTGATGATCCTGTTTGGCGTGCTGCGCCTGGGCAAGCTGGTGCGCCTGGTGCCGTATCCGGTGATGCTCGGCTTCGTCAACGGCCTGGCCATCGTCATCGCCCTGGCCCAGTTGGAGCACTTCAAAGACGGTGAGCACTGGCTCAGTGGGACGCCGCTGTACCTGATGATCGGCCTGGTGGCCCTGACCATGCTGGTGGTCTACGTCTTGCCCAAGCTGACCCGTGCGGTACCGCCGGCGCTGGTGGCAATCCTGGGCGTCGGCCTGCTGGTATATCTGTTCGGCTTGCCCACCCGTACCCTCGGCGACATGGCGCACATTGCCGGCGGCTTGCCGCAACTGGCCCTGCCAGAGGTGCCGTGGAACCTCGAAACGCTGAAGATCATCGCGCCCTATGCGCTGCTGATGGCCATGGTCGGCCTGCTGGAAACCCTGCTCACTCTCAACCTCACCGACGAAATCACCGAGAGCCGCGGCTACCCGGACCGCGAGTGCGTGGCGTTGGGGGCGGCCAACATGGTCTCGGGCCTGTGCGGCGGCATGGGCGGCTGCGCGATGATCGGCCAGACCGTGATCAACCTCAGCTCCAACGGCCGTGGGCGGCTGTCGGGGGTGGTGGCCGGGGTGATGATCCTGCTGTTCGTGTTGTTCCTGTCGCCGTTGATCGAGCGTATTCCGCTGGCGGCGCTGGTCGGGGTGATGTTCGTGGTGGCCCAGCAGACCTTCGCCTGGGCCTCGCTGCGGGTGCTGCGCAAAGTGCCGGCGAGCGATGTGCTGGCGATCATTGCGGTGACGGTGGTAACGGTGTTTACCGACCTGGCCACGGCGGTGATGTTCGGTATTGTCATCGCTGCGATCAACTTCGCCTGGCAGCATGCGCGTGAGCTTTATGCCGACAGCCATGTGGATGCGGCGGGCGACAAGCATTACCAGGTGCATGGGACGCTGTTCTTTGCCTCGACCACACCGTTTCTCAACCAGTTCGACCCGGCCGGTGATCCGGCCCAGGTGACCTTGGATTGTCGGCATCTGAGCTTTGTCGATTATTCGGCGATCGCGGCGTTGAAGACCCTGCGCGAGCGCTATGCCAAGGCAGGGAAGCAGTTGCGGGTGGTGCACTTGTCGGAGCGTTGCAAGAAGCTGCTCAAGCGGGCGGGTGAGCAGCACTGACAAGCAGCGCTGTCTGGCCTGACGCATTCGCGGGTAAACCCGCTCCCACAGGGTTTCGCGATCCCTGTGGGAGCGGGTTTACCCGCGAATCGAGCGCGCAGCGCTCGCCTTATGACTCTCCCCGGTTCTTCTTGACGATGGCGTCGGCAATGCTCGCCGGTGCCTCGGCATAGCGGGTGAACTCCATGGTGTAGCTGGCCCGCCCCTGGGTCATCGAGCGCATCGAGGTGGCGTAGCCGAACATCTCGCCCAGCGGCACCTCGGCGCGGATCACCTTGCCGGCCGGCGTTTCGTCACCGTCCTGGATCATCCCTCGGCGCCTGCTCAGGTCGCCCATGATGTCGCCCTGGTACTCCTCGGGCGTCACCACCTCGACCTTCATCACCGGCTCCAGCAACACTGCGCCGCCTTTCTGCGACAACTGCTTGGTGGCCATCGAGGCGGCGATCTTGTAGGCCATCTCGTTGGAGTCGACGTCGTGGTACGAGCCGTCGAACACCGCAGCTTTGAGGTTGATCAGCGGGTAACCGGCCAGTACGCCGTTCTTCATCTGCTCCTCGATGCCTTTCTGGATCGCCGGGATGTACTCACGCGGCACCACGCCGCCGACGATCTCGTTGACGAACTCCAGCCCTTCCTTGCCCTCGTCGCCCGGGGCAAAGCGAATCCAGCAGTGGCCATACTGGCCACGCCCGCCGGACTGGCGCACGAAGCGGCCTTCGATCTCGCAGGTGTTGCGGATCTTCTCGCGGTAGGCCACCTGCGGCTTGCCGATGTTGGCCTCGACGTTGAACTCGCGGCGCATCCTGTCGATGATGATGTCCAGGTGCAGCTCACCCATGCCGGAGATGATGGTCTGCCCGGTTTCTTCATCGGTCTTGACCCGAAACGACGGGTCTTCCTGGGCCAGCTTGCTCAGGGCGATACCCATTTTTTCCTGATCGCCTTTGGTCTTGGGTTCGACCGCCTGGGAGATTACCGGGTCAGGGAAGTCCATGCGTTCGAGGATGATCGGTTTGTCCATGTCGCACAGGGTGTCGCCGGTGGTCACGTCCTTCATGCCGATCAGCGCGGCGATGTCGCCGGCGCACACATCCTTGATCTCGGCGCGCTGGTTGGCGTGCATCTGCACCATGCGGCCGATGCGTTCCTTCTTGCCCTTGACCGAGTTGAGCACCGCATTGCCGGAACTGAGCACGCCCGAATACACCCGAGCGAAGGTCAGGGTGCCGACGAACGGGTCGGTGGCGATCTTGAAGGCCAAGGCCGAGAACGGCTCCTTGTCGTCGGCGTGGCGTTCCAGGTGCTTGTCTTCATCGTCCGGATCGGTGCCCTTGATCGCCGGGATTTCGGACGGGGCGGGCAGGTAGTCGATCACCGCGTCGAGCATCAACGGCACGCCCTTGTTCTTGAACGACGAGCCGAGGATGGTCGGGACGATTTCATTGGCGATGGTGCGCTGGCGCAGGGCGGCCTTGATTTCCTCGGTGGTGAATTCCTCGCCGTCGAGGAACTTCAGGGTCAGTTCTTCGCTGGCATCCGCCGCCGCCTCGATCATATGGGCCCGCCATTCGTCGGCCAGGGCCTGCAGTTCGGCGGGGATCGCTTCTTCGCGGTAACTGGTGCCGTTGTCGGCGTCGTTCCAGTAGATGGCCTTCATCTTCACCAGGTCGATCTGGCCGATGAAGTTCTCCTCGCTGCCGATGGCCAGCTGGATCGGCACAGGGTGGTGGCCCAGGCGCTGGTCGATCTGCTTCACCACGCGCAGAAAGTCGGCGCCCTGGCGGTCCATCTTGTTGATATAGGCCAGGCGCGGTACGTGGTACTTGTTGGCTTGGCGCCAGACCGTCTCGGACTGCGGCTCCACGCCATCGGCACCGCTGAACACCACCACCGCGCCATCGAGCACGCGCAACGAGCGCTCCACCTCGATGGTGAAGTCGACGTGGCCGGGGGTGTCGATGATGTTGAAGCGGTACTTGTGCTCGAACTGCTTGGTCGAGCCTTGCCAGAACGCGGTGGTGGCCGCCGAGGTGATGGTGATGCCGCGCTCCTGCTCCTGGGCCATCCAGTCCATGGTCGCGGCGCCGTCGTGCACCTCGCCCATCTTGTGGTTGACCCCGGTGTAGAACAGGATCCGCTCGGTGGTGGTGGTCTTGCCGGCATCGACGTGGGCGACGATGCCGATATTGCGGTACAGCTCGATGGGGGTCGTGCGGGCCATGGCGGGTCACCTGCGGGTGAGGGTACTCCCAACTTAGCAGAGCGGGAGAATCCTGCCGTGGCAGGCCGTCAGTCGGCGAGCACTTGCAACTGCCACTGGCCGTCGACTTCCCGGGCCAGGCCGCTGGCCGGCAGCAGGGCCAGCAGGCGGGCGTGCAGGTTGGCTTCGGTGAAGGACTTGAGGGTGGTCATGTCCAGCGCGCCGACGGTAACCAGGTCGTTCTTGGTGTAGGACAGCCAGGCCTTCTTCAGCACCAGCAGCACATCACTGCCGGCGGTGTTGGCGAAGCGGCGATTCAGCGTGCGGCCTTCCAGTTCGAAGGTGTGGCGGTTGCTGTAGCTGCTTTCGTCGCCGTTGCCCTCTGCACAGCGATGGCAGCGGCAGGCGCCGTCGGCGAAGGCATTGCGCAGGTAGCTGTTGAAGTCCACGACGGGCTTGAGGGTCAGGCGTTTGTCGACCTCGAACAGGTCGGCGATCAGGGGTTGTTCGGCGCTCACTCGGTATCCTCGCGTGGTGTGGCGTGCATCGGCGGGCACCCTAACAGATCGGGGCATCCAGATCACCTGTTGCAGGCCCGGCCTCTTCGCGGGGCAAGCCCGCTCCCACAGGGATATCGTCTCGTTGTGGGAGCGGGCTTGCCCCGCGATGAGGCCGGTAGAGACAATCGGGAACGCCTGCCGTACTCTACGCGCCCATACGCCTAATACACCTGTTGAGGTAACCCCGCTTGAGCACCAAGTACCCCTACATCGCCACCGTAACCATCAGCGCCGAAGACCGTGGGGGCGACACCGAGGCCTCGGAGAACACCAACATGCGTGTAGGCCTCGAGGCGGTAACCGAGGTGCTGAAGAAAGTGCATTTCGTCGGCACGCTCGCTGCTCCCGAAAAAGGCGCCACGCATATCTGCGTGACCCTGGAGAACGGCCTGACCTACTACGGCCTGATCGTCAACGGCCACGCCGAACTCGAAGGCGGCTGGATCGCCTTCGAATGCGACATGCTTACCCCTGCTGAACTGGGCCTGTAAGCCTCAGCCGAGTTCCGCCAGGCACTGCTCGAGGATATCCAGCCCTTCCTCGAGCACCTGTGGCTCGATGGTCAGCGGTGCCAGCAGGCGGATGATTTGCCGCGCCTTGCCGCTCGGCATCAGCAGCAGCCCCTTGTTACGCGCCGCTTCCAGCACCTTGGCCAGCACCGCTGGCGCCGGGCTGCCGTCGGCATTGACCAGTTCGATGCCACGCATGGCGCCGGTGCCGGTCAGGCGCCCGAGCCAAGCGCACACCCCTGAAGCTTTCCAGCGCGCATGGCGCGCGACGATGGCCTGTTCCTGGCGTTCGCCCCAGGTGGCGAGGTTGGCGTCGGTCATCTGCGCCAGGCTCGCCAGTGCCGCTGCGCAGGCGATCGGGTTGCCCGAGTAGGTGCCGCCCAAGCCGCCCTTGGGCAGCGACGCCATGATTTCCTGGCGTCCAACCACCGCGCCCAGCGGCATGCCACCGGCGATGCTCTTGGCCAGCAGCAGCAAGTCGGGCTCGATGCCCAGCCGGGGGAACGCAAAGCGTTGCCCGGTGCGGCCGAAGCCCGACTGGATCTCGTCGATGATGATCAGGATCCCGTGCTCGTCGCAGAAGCGCCGCAGCGCCTGGGCAAAGGCCGGGTCCAGGGCGAGGAAGCCGCCTTCGCCCTGGACCGGCTCGAAGATGAATGCCGCCACGTCCTCTACCGCCAGTTCAACGCTGAACAGCCGCTCCATGGCCTTGAGCGCCTGCTCGCAGGTTACCCCGGTGTCGGTACTGGGGTAGGGCAGGTGGTAGACCGGGCCGGGCAGTTCGCCCACGCGTTGCTTGTAGGGCGCGACCTTGCCATTGAGGTTGAGGGTGGCCAGGGTGCGGCCATGGAAGCCGCCGTCGAAGGCGATGATGGCGCGCTTGCCGGTGGCGCCACGGGCCACTTTCAAGGCATTTTCCGCCGCCTCCGCGCCGCTGTTGGTGAGCATGCCCGCCAAGGGGTAGCTGACCGGCACGAACTGGCGCAAGCGCTCCATCAGTTCCAGGTACGGGCCATGGGGGGCGGCGTTGAACGCATAGTGGGTCAGGCGCGTGGCCTGCAACTGGATCGCCTCGACCACCGCCGGGTTGCAGTGGCCCAGGTTGAGCACGCCAATGCCGCCGACAAAGTCGATATAACGTTTGCCGGCGGTATCCCAGACTTCGGCATTGCGGCCATGGGAAAGTGTAATCGGGTGAACGATGGCGATGGACTGGCTGATACTTTCCTGATTCATGTGCACGCGGCCTGTTGTTCGAATATGGCCAATATCCAAACGTGCCGCAGGTATATTCCGCAAACGAATTATCGGATTGCGATCATTCCATAGATTCGTGATCTTGCTGAGATTTGTGTTGCTGTTGCTGGCCTCTTCGCGGGTAAACCCGCTCCCACAGGTACAGCACTGCTTTCAAGATCAGTGTGGGAGCGGGTTTACCCGCGAAGAGGCCTTTCCAGGCAATCTCAATCCCCCTCAGCCACCCGCTCGCGAATCCACTGCACAAAGGCCCGTACCTTCGGCACCTCGGCCGCATGCTCGGCATGGGCCATGAAGTGTCGGCCATTACTTGGCACAGGATGGTCCCAGGCCACCACGAGCTTGCCCTCGCTCAGCTCCTCGGCCACCAGATAGCGCGGGATCAGGGCAATGCCGCAGCCGGCTATGGCGGCGCGAATGCACAGGTAGAACGTGTCGAAGCGCGGTCCGTGGTAGCTGTTCTGGCTGTGCAGCCCCAGCCCCAGGAACCACTCGTGCCAGGCCTCCGGGCGCGAGGCGCATTGCAGCAGGCGGTGCTCGGTGAGCATCTGGGCGCTGCTGAAACGCTGCCGGGCCACCAGGCCAGGGGCGCACACCGGCACCACCTCCTCGCTGAACAGCTCGATGCAGGTCGCCCCCGGCCAGGTGCCCTGGCCAAAGAAAAACGCCACGTCGGCCTTGGCCTGCACCAGGTCGAACGGCTCCAGCTCGTTGCGGATGTCCAGGTGGATGCGCGGGTGTCGCTCACCGAAACCCTTGAGCCGAGGCACCAGCCAGCGTGCACCGAAGGTCGGCTGGGTGGCGATGCGCAGCACCTCGGTCTCGTCGCCGTAGCTGAGGATGTAGCGGCTGGAGATGTCGATCTGGGTGAGGATCTTGTTCACCTCGGTGAGGTACAGCGCCCCCGCCGGGGTCAGGTGCAGGCGCCGGCGAATGCGCTGGAACAGCGGGTGGGCGAGCATGTCCTCGAGCTGCGCCACCTGCTTGCTGACCGCGCTCTGGGTCAGGTGCAGTTCCTGCGCCGCGCGGGTGAAGCTCAGGTGGCGGGCGGCGGCCTCGAAGCACTGCAGGGCGGTGGTGGACGGCATCAGGCGTTTGGACATGGCGAAGGCGCTACCCGGCAAAAAAGGAAGCACATCATTCCGCAATAGAATGATGTGCTTCGAAAAGGTCGTTTGTTGACCCGTCCCTATAGATTAATACTGACCTGGATCAACGATGACAACCGGTAGTGCGAAGAGGAGGGCAAAACCACGACCGGCGTATTACAAGAACAACAACGAGTAACTCCGACCTACTGAGTTCTGCTCCAACTTTCAGCCGTCCTTGCAACGGCCGACCCATTCGAGGGTTCCCCATGGCATCGCCCAACAACAAGAAACAGCGTTCCCTGCAACACGGCCTGACGTCCCGTCAGGTCTCGATGATTTCCATCGCCGGCATCATCGGCGCCGGGCTGTTCATCGGCTCCTCCAACGCCATCGCCACCGCCGGCCCGGCCATTCTCATCTCCTACGCCATGACCGGCCTGCTGGTGCTGCTGGTGATGCGCATGCTCGGCGAAATGGCCATCGCCAACCCCAACAGCGGTTCGTTCTCCACCTATGCCAGCGAAGCCATCGGCCCTTGGGCCGGCTTCACCATCGGCTGGCTGTACTGGTGGTTCTGGGTGCTGATCATTCCGGTCGAGGCCATTGCCGGCGCCGACATCCTGCACGCTTACTTCCCTGGGGTGCCGTCCTGGCTGTTCGCCTTCCTGATCATGGTCGTGCTGTCGGGCACCAACCTGGTCAGCGTGAAGAACTTCGGTGCCTTCGAGTACTGGTTCGCGCTGGTGAAAGTGGTTGCGATCATTGCCTTCATCGTGGTCTGCAGCCTGGCGGTGTTCGGCTTCTGGCCGCTGGCCGAGGTCTCCGGAGTGAGCCGCCTGTGGGACCACGGTGGCTTCATGCCCAACGGCTTCGGTACCGTGCTGGGTGGCGTGCTGATCACCATCTTCTCGTTCTTCGGCGCCGAGATCGTCACCATCGCCGCCGACGAGACCGCCAACCCGAAAGACAAGATCCGCCGCGCCACCAACCTGGTGGTGTACCGCATCGCCATCTTCTACCTGGCGTCGATCTTCCTGGTGGTGTCGCTGGTGGCCTGGAACGACCCGCAGCTCAAGGCCGTCGGCTCGTTCCAGCGCGTGCTGGAGGTGCTCAACGTGCCCGGTGCCAAGCTGCTGGTCGACCTGGTGGTGCTGGTGGCGGTGACCAGCTGCATGAACTCGGGCCTGTACACCGCATCGCGCATGCTCTATTCGCTGGGCGCCCGCGGCCAGGCGCTGAGCATGACCAAACGCATCTCCGGGGCCGGCGTGCCGACCGTGGCGGTCATCCTCTCCACCCTGGCAGGCTTTGCCGGTTGCCTGGTCAACTACGTGTTCCCCGGCAAGGTGTTCGGCTTCCTGCTGTCCACCACCGGCGCCATCGCCCTGCTGGTGTACTTGGTGATCGCTGTGTCGCAGCTGCGCATGCGGTCCCGCGCCGAGCGTGAAGGGCGGGCGCTGGAACTGAAGATGTGGCTGTTCCCGTGGCTCACCTGGCTGGTGATCGGCACCATCGTCATGGTGCTGGGCTACATGCTGTTCAGCGATGCTTATCGCTACGAGACGCTGATGACCGCCGGGGTGACCCTGTTCATCCTGCTGGTGTCGCTGACCCAGCGGCGGGCCAAGGCGGGGCAGGTGCAAACGGCTTGACCTTCGCTCGGTAGCACGCAAGCCCATGGCCTGACGGTCATGGGCTTTTTCATTGGCCCAGGCCTGGTCGGGCGTTACCATTCGAGGCCTGCTTCCTTCCCAACTCCAACAAGCAAAGGATGCGTATGAACGAGCAAGCCCTTTCCCTGCAGCAACTCGCCGCCCCCGAAGGCACCTGCTACGGCTGCGGCTGCAGCCACCCCAGCGGCCTGCACCTGAACAGCTATTGGGACGAGGACGGCATCCACCTGCTGTGCCGGCATTCTCCCGACCAAACCTTCATCGGCTGGCCCGGCCTGGTCTACGGCGGGCTGCTGGCGATGCTGGTCGACTGCCACTCCAACTGGGCCGCCATGGCCCATCACTACCGCGCCGAAGGCCGTGAGCCCGGCAGCCTGCCGCGTATCGACTGCGTCACCGGCCAGCTCGGCCTGACCTATCTGAAACCCACGCCCATGGGCGTCGAGCTGCTGCTCAAGGCGCGAGTGGAAGGCGAGGTGGGGCGCAAGACCCGGGTGATCTGCGAAGTCTGGGCCGGTGATGTGCTGACCGTCAGCGCCGATTCGGTGTTCGTGCGTGTGGATACCGCGAAGCTCAAGCAGCAGGCACACGGTGGACAGTGATGGGGCAGGGCTGGCATTGTCGGGCGTGATCCGGCTGCCCGACAGGATGTTGTCATGCCCTACCAGATTCGCCCGGCCCGCAGCGACGACTGTGAGGCCCTGAGCCATATCGGCCAGGCCACCTTCGCCCTGGCCAGCCCACACGACAGCGCGCCGTCCGCGCTGCAGCACTACATTACGCACAACCTGCAGCCCAAGCATTTCCTGCTGCACCTGCAACACCCGCACAAGCGCCTGCTGATCGTCGAGCAGGACGGCCATGCAATGGGCTACAGCATGCTCGACCTGGCGCCGGGTCGGCTGGATATCGCCGCCGCCGAGCGTCGGGTGGAAATTTCCCGCTGCTATGTGCTGCCCGAGGCGCATGGGCAGGGTGCGGCTCAACTGCTGCTGGACGCAACCCTGGCGCACACCCACGGCGAGGTACGCCTGACCGTCAACGAAGGTAACGCCCGGGCCATTCGCTTTTATGAGCGCAATGGCTTTCGCAAGGTCGGCGAGGCGATTTTTCCGTGCGGTGACGAGCGGCACCATGATTGGGTGATGGTCAGGTCGCCCGCAGGTCTCTAGATTGTTCTCTCTCCCATCCAAGGCACGCACATGACCGATCTCTCTGCATTTCCCATTACCCATAAATGGCCGGCGCAGCACCCCGAGCGCCTGCAACTGTACTCGCTGCCCACGCCCAACGGGGTCAAGGTGTCGATCATGCTCGAAGAAATCGGCCTGCCCTACGAGGCGCACAAGGTCAGTTTCGACAGTGACGACCAGCTCAGCCCCGAATTCATCTCCCTTTCCGTCAACAACAAGATCCCGGCGATCCTCGATCCCAATGGCCCCGGCGGCAAACCGCTGCCCTTGTTCGAATCCGGCGCGATCCTGCAGTACCTGGCCGAGAAGAGCGGCAAGCTGCTCAGCCAGGACCCGGCCCAGCGCTACCAGACGATGCAGTGGTTGATGTTCCAGATGGGCGGCATCGGGCCGATGTTCGGCCAGGTGGGGTTCTTCCACTTCTTCGCTGGCAAGGAATACGAAGACAAACGGCCGCGCGACCGCTACGTGAACGAGTCGAAGCGTTTGCTGGGTGTGCTGGACCGGCACCTGCAAGGCCGTGAATGGATGGTCGACGAATACAGCATCGCCGACATCGCCATCTTCCCTTGGGTGCGCAACCTGGTGGAGCGCTACAACGCCCGGGAGCTGGTGGGCTTCGATGAGTTCGCGCAGGTGCAGCGGGTGCTGGCGAATTTCCTGGCGCGGCCGGCGGTGCAGCGCGGGCTGAAAATACCCGGTTGATCCGGCATCACCGAGCCTGTGGGAGCGGGTTTACCCGCGAAGGCTGTGGCGGGTTCGCCATCGCATTCGCGGGTAAACCCGCTCCCACAGGCTCTGTATTTCAACCTAGAGAATCTGATTCAGAAGCCAGTACAGCGTCCCCGCCAGCAGCATCGCCGCCGGCAGCGTCAGCACCCAGGCCATCAGCAGGTTGACCAGGGTGCGCTTCTGGATCCCCGAACCATTGGCCACCATGGTCCCGGCCACCCCCGAGCTCAACACATGGGTGGTCGACACCGGCAGCCCGAACATGTCCGCCGCGCCAATGGTGCACATCGCCACCACCTCCGCCGACGCCCCCTGGGCATAGCTCAGGTGGGTCTTGCCGATCTTTTCACCCACCGTCACCACGATGCGCCGCCAGCCGACCATGGTGCCCAGGCCCAGGGCGATGGCCACCGCCACCTTGACCCACAACGGGATGTAGCGGGTGGCATCGTCCAGCTGGCGCTTGAACAGTTGCACATGGCGGGCGGTATCGGCGTCGAACGCCACCAGCGCGTTCTTGTCGATCAGACGGATGGCCTCGCTGGTCAGGTACATGTCGTTGCGCACGTTGGCCATGGCCTCGGCCGGCACGCGGTTGAGCGAGCCATAGCCCTTGACCTCTTCGCCGATCATGCCGGTCAGCGCGGCCAGGGCCGGTACCAGTTCGGGGCTGGCCTGGGGCTGGCCGATGAACGCGGTCAGGGTGTGTCGCGGGTCGGCCGGGGCCGCTTGCGGGGCGCTGCGCACCAGCGCCTGGCGGGTCACCTCGGCCACCGCCGAGAACTGCAGGGCCTGTTCGTTGGGCATGGTCTTGTTCAGGGCGTAGGCCATCGGCAGGGTGCCGACCAGGATCAGCATGATCAGGCCCATGCCTTTCTGCCCGTCGTTGGAGCCGTGGGCGAAGGATACGCCGGTGCAGGTAAGGATCAGCACACCGCGGATCCACCAGGGGGGCGGGGTTTGGCCCTCGGGCGCCTGGTACAGCTCCTGGCGCTTGACCAGCGCGCGCAGGGCCAGCAGTAGCAGGGCGGCGCAGGCGAAACCGATCAGCGGCGAAAACAGCAGGGCATAGCCGACCTTGCTCGCCTGGCCCCAGTCCACCCCGCTGGTGCCGTCGCGCCCGTGCATGAGCGCGTTGGCCACGCCCACGCCGATGATCGAGCCGATCAAAGTGTGCGAGGACGAGGCCGGCAGGCCCAGCCACCAGGTGCCGAGGTTCCAGATGATCGCCGCCAGCAGCAAGGCGAAGACCATGGCGAAGCCGGCGCCCGACCCCACCTGCAGGATCAGCTCGACCGGCAGCAGGGCGATGATGCCGAAGGCTACCGCGCCACTGGAAAGCAGCACACCGAGAAAATTGCACAGCCCCGACCACACCACCGCCACCGGCGCCGGCAGCGAATGGGTGTAGATCACCGTGGCCACGGCGTTGGCGGTGTCGTGGAAACCGTTGACGAATTCGAAGCCCAGGGCGATCAGCAAGGCCAGGCCCAGCAACAGGAACGGCGTGACCGTGGTGATCACGGTGCCGCTGGCGCTGACATCTTCCTTGAGGCTCCAGAAGGTGTAGGCCAGGCCGGCCAGCAGCAGGCCGAAGAACAGCACCAAGGTGGCACGACCGGGGCGGTGGGACAATTGCGGGCGGGAATCGGGCGTGATCAGCGCGTTCTGGCTGACCATCGAGGGGGTAGTCATGGGTGGGCTCCGGGGTGCTTTGAGGCACGAGGCGAGGTATCCCATCCTAGAAACAATCTGTTACCGGGGAGTGACCTCGATCAAAGGAACTTCTAGTCTAGGAGGCATCGGCGAATTGCCAAGCGAGCCCCGAATGATCCGCTGCAAGCGTGTGTACGACCCGGTTGAAGCCTGCGATGGCCAGCGTGTGCTGGTCGATCGGCTATGGCCGCGCAACACGCGCAAGGAGGACCTGCACGGGCAGTGGCTACGTGAGGCGGCACCTTCCGACGAACTGCGCAAGGCGTTCCATGCCGGCGGGTTGGATTACCCCGGATTCACCCGGCGCTACCGGCAGGAGCTGGCTGCGCACCCTGAACACTGGTACCCGTTGCTGGACCTGGCCGGTAAAGGCGCGCTGACCCTGCTGTACGCCGGCAAGGACACCGAGCACAACAATGCCCAGGTGCTGGCCGACTGGCTTGAAGACGAGCTGGAGCGGCGCGGGCCCGGGAGTTCGCCGGTGTGCTATGCCCCTTGAACTGATTGCCGCCAGCGACAATGACCTGACCTTCGCCCGCGACCTCACGCGCCGGGCGATGCTGCCGTACTACCGCGAGTTCGACCTGTTGTGGATCGAGCAGGCCTTCGACGAAGCCTGGGGCTGGCGCGAGCAATGGCTGGTAGTGGAGGACGGCACGGTGCTGGGTTTTTGCAGCCTCAGCCAGGACCGCCAGGCGCTGTTCATCCGCGAACTGCACCTGCTGCCCGAGCATCGCGGGCGCGGCGTGGGTGGCTGGGTGCTGGAAGAGCTGGCCGGTTGGGCCGCGCAGCGGCATCTGTCGTTGCTGCGCCTGATGGTGTTCAAGAGCAACCCGGCGCGACAGCTCTACCTGCGCCAAGGCTTCATCGAGATGGGGGAGGACGAGTGCTTCGTGCGCATGCAGCGCAGTATCGATTGCGGTTGACCGCTCGGCTACGTGCGCTTTATCGCCTCAGATTGATGTCGATCTTGCCGGTTACATGGTTGTTTTTTCCGTTGCGTTCGAAACTGAATTCGAAGTCCGCCTTGAACACCTGGTCTTCGACAAATTCACGAACAGCAATCTCACCGGTGCCGCGAACCGATTCGTCGTGCTCGCCGTCCTGGATCGTGAAGCGAGCAGAACTGTTTTGCGGATTTAGCTTCAGGGTCGAGTTCGTCGCGAATTCACCCTCCAGCAGGGCGATAATAAGATCGGCCGCTCGTCCATCCACGAAGCCGGCAGAACTGAACGCTGTATTGAAAAAGTACACCCAGTCAAGGGGCGCATCCCAATAGACAACCCCATTCTGCTTTGCTGTCGCTTGTACTGTGCCTACTTTACGTTTGAATGCACCAGGGTGTTTCTTGAGGTAGTCGGCGACACCATTCAGTTCGGAAATCGTGGTCATGTTCGTCTTCCTGCTGAACAAGGGAGGCTTGAATGTTACGGAGGCTGCCCAGGACCGACTACTAGCAGTTTTATCAGGTGTGGAGCGTGTTTTCCCTGCTGCTACACCGCCTGATCACGGTATTCGCAGGCGCACCGTATTCTCGCTGAGCACTACATCGCGGACTCCTTCGAGCCGCACCAGGACCTAGCCCAGGCAATTGCCGCATCTTGATCGACTCGCGGATCACCGGGGCGTCGAGGTCCTTGGTTTCTCTGTGCTTTTTCGAGCTTTTGATTGTGAGTGGAGCGCTGTCGGCAGGTGCTTTCAATGGAGCTGCGCGAAATACCCGACACTGGCGGCTTGCCATGATTGGATCCAATTGGCATAGTGCCGGGCGAATGCGTACGCATTCACTCGGGTGCTGGATGCACCTGTCCTGGAATGATGCAGAGGAGGCAAGTAGATGAATGGATTCGGCCCGCGACTCAGAGAAGAGCGCGAACGCCTGGGGCTGACCCAGCGTGTGTTCGGTGACATTGGCGGCGTCGAGCCCAATGCCCAGGGCAAGTATGAAAGTGGCGAGCGCACCCCGCGCATGGACTACCTCGCCGCCGTGGCGGCCAAAGGTGTCGATGCCTTGTATGTGCTGAACGGCGTGCACACCCCCGCACCGCTGGACTGCCTGACCGCTGACGAAGACCGTCTGCTGGGCGCTTTCCGGCGTTTGCCAGACGCCGACCAGGCCGCTGTCTGGCACCTCTTGCACCGCCTGGCGGGTGAGGTGGGCGGCGTTGAACGGGGGCAAATGCGTCGCCCGGATTACCAAGCGTTTTTTCAGGATGCTTTACGCTAGGTTGCTTGTGAAAAATTTTGTTAAGGTGGCGGGATCCAATCGCCCCACTAATGAGGTGTCTGCTTGATTAGGGGCCTGGTGGTCGACGATCACGATCTGGTGCGTACCGGCATTACGCGCATGCTGGCCGACATCGATGGCCTGCAAGTGGTGGGGGAGGCGGACTCGGGTGAGTCCGCCCTCAAGCTTGCCCGCGAGCTCAAGCCGGACGTGGTTCTGATGGACGTGAAAATGCCAGGGATCGGCGGCCTTGAAGCAACCCGCAAATTGTTGCGCAGCCAGCCGGACACCAAAGTGGTGGCGGTGACCGTGTGCGAGGAAGACCCGTTCCCCACCCGCCTGATGCAGGCGGGTGCCGCTGGCTACCTGACCAAGGGCGCCGGGCTTGACGAAATGGTCCAGGCCATCCGCCTGGCGTTTGCCGGCCAGCGCTACATCAGCCCGCAGATTGCCCAGCAACTGGCACTCAAGTCGTTCCAGCCCCAGGGCTCGCCGTTCGATACGCTGTCGGAGCGGGAAATCCAGATCGCCCTGATGATCGTCGGTTGCCAGAAAGTGCAGATCATCTCTGACAAGTTGTGTCTGTCCCCCAAGACCGTCAATACTTACCGTTATCGAATCTTCGAAAAACTCTCGGTCACCAGCGACGTCGAACTGACCTTGCTGGCCGTCCGCCACGGTATGGTCGACGCAAGTCTGTAAACACACCCATGTCCCAAGCTTTTGATGCCAGCGCGTTCCTGGCGACCTGCAGTGGTCGCCCGGGCGTCTACCAGATGTTCGACACCGAGGCGCGGCTGCTCTACGTGGGCAAGGCCAAGAACCTCAAGAAGCGTTTGGCCAGCTATTTCCGCAAGACCGGCCTGGCGCCCAAGACTGCCGCACTGGTGGGGCGCATCGCCCAGGTCGAGACCACCATCACCGCCAACGAGACCGAAGCGCTGCTGCTTGAGCAGACGCTGATCAAGGAGTGGCGGCCGCCTTACAACATCCTGCTGCGCGACGATAAATCCTACCCCTATGTGTTCCTGTCCGACGGTGAATTCCCTCGGCTGGGCATTCACCGTGGCGCCAAGAAAGCCAAGGGCCGCTACTTCGGCCCTTACCCCAGCGCCGGCGCCATTCGCGAAAGCCTGAGCCTGTTGCAGAAGGCCTTCTCGGTGCGCCAGTGCGAGGACAGCTATTACGCCAACCGCACCCGGCCCTGCCTGCAGTACCAGATCAAACGCTGCAAGGCGCCGTGCGTGGGCCTGGTCGAGCCGGCCGAGTATGCCGAAGACGTGCGGCACTCGGTGATGTTCCTTGAAGGGCGCAGTCAGCAGCTGGGCAACGAGCTCAATGCCGAGATGGAAAAGGCCGCCATGGTGCTGAACTTCGAAAAGGCCGCCGAGCTGCGTGACCAGATCGCGCTGCTGCGCCGGGTCCAGGACCAACAGTACATGGAAGGCGGCTCCGGCGACGTGGACGTGGTGGCGGCCTTCGTCAACCCCGGCGGCGCCTGCGTGCACCTGATCAGCGTGCGCGGCGGTCGGGTTCTGGGCAGCAAGAACTTCTTCCCCCAGGTGGGCATCGAGGAGGAGGTGGCGGAGGTCATGGCCGCGTTCCTGTCCCAGTACTATCTGGGCAATGCCGAACGCGAACTGCCGGGCGAGCTGATCGTCAATGTGGTGCACGAGGATTTCGCGGCAATCAGTGAAGCCGTACAGACCCTGCGCGGCCGTGAGCTAAGCATCAGCCACCGGGTGCGCGGCACCCGCGCGCGCTGGCAGCAGTTGGCGGTGACCAACGCCGAGCAAGCGCTCAACGCCCGCCTGGCCAACCGCCAGCACATGGCCGCGCGCTTCGAGGCATTGGCCCAGGTGCTGGACCTGGATGAAGTGCCGCAGCGCTTGGAGTGCTACGACATCAGCCATTCCAGTGGCGAGGCCACAGTGGCCTCGTGCGTGGTGTTCGGCCCCGAAGGCCCGCTCAAATCCGACTACCGCCGCTTCAACATCGAAGGCGTCACCGCCGGCGACGACTACGCCGCCATGCACCAGGCCCTGTTGCGCCGCTACGGGCGCATCAAGGACGGCGAGGGCAAGCTGCCCGACGTGCTGCTGGTGGACGGCGGCAAAGGCCAGTTGAACATGGCTCGCGACGTGATGCAGGAACTGGGCTTCGCCGACCTCACCCTGCTCGGCGTGGCCAAGGGCGTGACCCGCAAGGCCGGTTTCGAAACC
Organism: Pseudomonas sp. EMN2; assembly: GCF_009650555.1. Lineage (NCBI taxonomy): Bacteria > Pseudomonadati > Pseudomonadota > Gammaproteobacteria > Pseudomonadales > Pseudomonadaceae > Pseudomonas > Pseudomonas sp. EMN2. The sequence goes on along the minus strand of NZ_VZZR01000019.1, from coordinate 1,047 downwards.
CTGTACCTGAACGACGTGGCCCACGAGTTTACCCTCAAGGGCGACAACCCGGCGCTGCACCTGATCCAGCAGATTCGCGACGAAGCCCACCGTTTCGCCATCACCGGCCACCGCGCCAGGCGCGGCAAGGCGCGGCGCACCTCCAGCCTGGAAGACGTGGCCGGGGTAGGGCCCAAGCGCCGGCGCGAGCTGCTGAAACATTTCGGCGGCCTGCAGGAGCTCAACCGCGCCAGTATCGACGAGATCGCCAAGGCCCCTGGCATCAGTAAAAAGCTTGCCGAGTCGATTTATGCCAGCCTGCATAGCGAGTAGAATGCCGGGCTCAACTCGCAGCCAGTCGTACCGATGAATATTCCAAACCTGCTCACCGTTCTACGCGTCCTGCTCATTCCGATCTTCATCCTGCTGTTCTATGTGCCCTACCACTGGAGCTACATGGCCGCCAGCACGGTGTTCGCCATCGCCGCCGCCACCGACTGGCTGGACGGCTACCTGGCACGTCGGCTGCAGCAGAGCACACCGTTCGGTGCCTTCCTTGACCCGGTGGCGGACAAGCTGATGGTCGCCGTGGCGCTGGTGCTGCTTGTGCAGGTGCACGCCAACTTCTGGCTCACGCTGCCGGCAGCGGTGATCATCGGCCGCGAGATCGTGGTTTCGGCGCTGCGCGAGTGGATGGCCGAGCTGGGGGCGAGGGCGCATGTGGCGGTGTCCAGCCTGGGCAAATGGAAAACCGCCGCGCAGATGCTGGCGCTGGTGATCCTGCTGGCCAACCCGCCGGCCATGACCATCTGGGTGGCGCTGGGCTACGGCCTGCTGCTGGTGGCCGCCGGCCTGACCCTGTGGTCGATGGTGCACTACCTGGTCGCCGCCTGGCCGCACCTGCGCGAAGGCTCTGAGCAGAAATAAAACTTTTTTGAATCAAGGGGTTGACGCCGTTCTACAAATCGCTAGAATGGCCCCCATCACGACGCGGGAATAGCTCAGTTGGTAGAGCACGACCTTGCCAAGGTCGGGGTCGCGAGTTCGAGTCTCGTTTCCCGCTCCAGT
>NZ_VZZR01000134.1:0-8564 GCF_009650555.1 Pseudomonas sp. EMN2 | reverse complement strand
TTGGTGGAGCTAAGCGGGATCGAACCGCTGACCTCCTGCATGCCATGCAGGCGCTCTCCCAGCTGAGCTATAGCCCCGGATTTCTAGCCTCTCGGCCCAGCGACATATTTAAACATCGCTTGTGCAAAACTGGCGTCCCCTAGGGGACTCGAACCCCTGTTACCGCCGTGAAAGGGCGGTGTCCTAGGCCACTAGACGAAGGGGACGAACCTTCTTACCTTCAAGACCCGGTTGCTGGACCCGGTCTTGCTTACCGGCGTTGCCGTTAAGCGGAATTTGGTGGAGCTAAGCGGGATCGAACCGCTGACCTCCTGCATGCCATGCAGGCGCTCTCCCAGCTGAGCTATAGCCCCACAATGTCGCTCTGAACCGAAGCGCTGGCTGGGTGCCTGGCGTTTCGTTTTCGTTCATCGCTGTGGACGGGGCGCATATTAAGTTCCGATTGCAGGGCTGTCAAACGAATTTTTGAAATTATTCAAAAATTTTTTCACAGATAACAATCACTTACCGCCCTGCCCTGCTCTTCGATGCAAACAAAGTCCCGTGGGAGCGGGCTTGCCCCGCGATCGTGATGGCGTATGCAACATCGCAATCGAGGCGCAAGCCCGCTCCCACAAAAGCAAAAGCCGCTATCAGGCGATATTCGCCAGCAGCTTCTCCCATTCCTTGTTTTCCTTCTTCGACACGCCGCCCAGCAGGTCGATGGCCTGGCGCAGACGGTAGCGGGTCAGGTCAGGGCCGAGGATTTCCATGGCGTCGAGCACCGACACCGAGCTGGCCTGGCCAGTGATGGCGGCGAACATCAGTGGCATGGCATCGCGCAACTTGAGCTCCAACGACTCGACCACCGCCTGGATGCAGCCGGTGATGCGCTCTTTCTCCCACTGGCGCAGGCTTTCCAGCTTCCACAGGATCAGCTGCATCACCTGGCGCACCTGGTCGGCCGACAGTTTCTTGCTCTCGAACAGCTTGGCGTCGAGCTTCAATGCGCCTTCGAAGAAGAAGCCACCCAGCGGAGCAACCTGGCTGAAGGTTTCAACCCGGCCCTGCACGTGCGGGGCGATCTTCATCATGTATTCGCTGTTGAAGGCCCACTTCTGCACGCGCGCGGCGAACTCTTCCACCGGCAGCTCACGCAGCCACTGGCCATTGAGCCAGGACAGCTTCTCGATGTCGAAGATCGGGCCGCCCAGCGAGATGCGCGACAGGTCGAAGTGCTCGACCATCTCCGCCAGCGAGAACTTCTCACGCTCGTCCGGCATCGACCAGCCCATGCGGCCCAGGTAGTTGAGCATCGCTTCGGGCATGAAGCCCATGCGCTCGTAGAAGGTGACCGAGGTCGGGTTCTTGCGCTTGGACAGCTTGCTCTTGTCCGGGTTGCGCAGCAGCGGCATGTAGCACAGCTTGGGCTGCTCCCAGCCGAAGTACTCGTACAGCTTGATCAGCTTGGGCGCCGAGGGCAGCCACTCTTCACCACGCAGCACATGGGTGATGCCCATCAGGTGATCGTCGACCACGTTGGCCAGGAAGTACGTCGGCAGACCGTCGTTCTTCATCAGCACCTGCATGTCCATGCGGTCCCACGGGATCTCGACATCGCCACGCAGCATGTCCGGCACCACGCAGATGCCTTCGCTCGGCACCTTCATGCGGATCACGTGCGGCTCGCCGGCCGCCAGGCGGCGCTGCACTTCCTCATCGCTCAGCAGCAGGGCGCGGCCGTCGTAGCGCGGGGTCTCGCCGCGGGCCATCTGCTCGGCACGCATCTGCTCCAGCTCTTCGGCGGTGCAGAAGCAGTAGAAGGCGTGGCCGGCATCGACCAGCTCCTTGGCGTACTTGGCGTAGATCTCGCCACGCTCGCTCTGCCGGTACGGGCCGTGCGGGCCGCCGACGTCCGGGCCTTCGTTCCATTCGATGCCGAGCCAGCGCAGGGCGTCGAAGATCTGCTGTTCCGACTCGCGGGTGGAGCGCAGCTGGTCGGTGTCTTCGATACGCAGGATGAACTCACCGCCGTGCTGCTTGGCAAAGCAGTAGTTGAACAGGGCGATGTAGGCAGTGCCGACATGGGGGTCGCCAGTGGGCGATGGCGCGATACGCGTGCGAACGGTGGTCATGGAGAGTCTCGAACGAAGATTCAAACAAAGGCGGGATGTTAGCAGGGAGCGGGCACTGGGCTCCAGCAATGGCGCTATCGTCACTTGTGACGGTGGCGGTTGCGGTTGTTAAATTTGCTTACACTTCTGGAACCATAGTCCTCATGCCCGCCCAACTCAAACGTCGCCTGCTGATCTTCATCACCCTGGTCGCGCTGATCGCCCTCGCCTTCCTCGCCCACTGGTATTTCAAGGGGCGCTTCTTCGAGAGCACCGACAACGCCTATGTACAGGGCGAGATCACCCGCGTATCCAGCCAGCTCGGCGCGCGCATCGATGAAGTGAGGGTGGAAGACAACCAGCACGTCAACAAGGGCGACCTGCTGGTACGCCTTGAAGTCGCCGACTTCGAACTGGCCGTGGCCCGCGCCCGAGCCACGCTGGCCACTCGCGAAGCGGAACTGGTGCAGGCGCAGAGCCGGCTCGCCCAGCAAGGCAGCCTGATTGCCGCCGGCCAGGCCCAGGTGGCCGCCAACCAGGCCAGCTTCGACCGTTCGCAGCTCGACCTTAACCGCGCCCAGGCCCTGCGCAAGCCCGGCTTCGTTTCCGAAGAGCGCGTCACCACCCTCTCGGCAGAGAGCCATGTGGCCCGTTCCCAGGTGGACAAGGCCCAGGCCGACCTCAAGGGCCAGCGCCAGCAGGTCGATGCCCTGAGCGCCGAGCTCAAGCGCCTCGATGCGCAGATTGCCAATGCCCGCGCCGACCTGGCACAGGCCGAGATCAACCTGACCCGCTGCGAGATCCACGCGCCGATCAGCGGCACCATCGGCCAGCGCAGCGCGCGCAACGGCCAGGTGGTGCAGGCCGGCGCCTACCTGCTGTCGATCGTTCCGGACCAGGACATCTGGGTGCAGGCCAACTTCAAGGAAACCCAGATCGGCAAGATGCACCCCGGCCAGCGTGCCGAACTGCTGTTCGACAGCTACCCCGACACCCCGATCGAAGGCCGCGTCGACAGCCTGTTCGCCGCGTCCGGGGCACAGTTCAGCCTGCTGCCGCCGGACAACGCCACCGGCAACTTCACCAAGGTGGTGCAGCGCATCCCGGTCAAGCTGACCTTCGCCGCCGACAACCCGCTGCATGGCCGCATCCGCCCGGGCATGTCGGTGACGGCCACCGTCGACCTGCGCAGCCAGGACGACAGCCGCGATGGCCGGTGACCAACTGCTGCGACCCAGCGCAGAGCCCACCCGGCGTGACTGGATCGCCGTGATGAGCGTGATGCTCGGCGCCTTCATGGCGGTGCTGGACATCCAGATCACCAACTCTTCGCTCAAGGACATCCAGGGCGCGCTGTCGGCCACCCTCGAGGAAGGCTCGTGGATTTCCACCTCCTACCTGGTGGCCGAGATCATCATGATCCCGCTGACCGCCTGGCTGGTGCAGCTGCTGTCGGCCCGGCGCCTTGCAGTATGGGTGTCGTTGGGTTTCCTGGCCTCGTCGCTGCTGTGCTCGATGGCCTGGAACCTTGAGAGCATGATCGTGTTCCGCGCCCTGCAGGGCTTCACCGGTGGAGCATTGATCCCGCTGGCGTTCACCCTGACGCTGATCAAGTTGCCGGAACACCACCGCGCCAAGGGCATGGCCATGTTCGCCATGACCGCCACTTTCGCCCCGTCGATCGGCCCGACCCTGGGTGGCTGGCTGACCGAGAACTGGGGTTGGGAATACATCTTCTACATCAACATCCCGCCAGGGCTGCTGATGATTGCCGGGCTGATGTACGGACTGGAAAAGAAAGAAGCCCACTGGGAGCTGCTGAAAAGCACCGACTACGCCGGCATCGTAAGCCTCGGCCTCGGCCTGGGCTGCCTGCAGGTGTTCCTTGAAGAAGGCCATCGCAAGGACTGGCTGGAATCCAGCCTGATCGTCAGCCTGGGCAGTGTCGCCCTGGTCAGCCTGATCCTGTTCGTGATCTTGCAGCTGTCCCGCCCGCACCCGCTGATCAACCTGCGCATCCTCGGCAACCGCAACTTCGGGTTATCCAGCATCGCCAGCCTGGGCATGGGTGTGGGGCTGTACGGTTCGATCTACCTGCTGCCGCTGTATCTGGCACAGATCCAGGGCTACAACGCCCTGCAGATCGGCGAGGTGATCATGTGGATGGGAGTGCCGCAGCTGTTCCTGATTCCACTGGTGCCGCTGCTGATGAAGGTGATTTCGCCGAAAGTGCTGTGCGCCCTGGGCTTTTGCCTGTTCGGTGTGGCCAGTTTCAGTTCGGGGGTGCTCAACCCGGACTTCGCCGGGCCGCAGTTCAACCAGATCCAGGTGATCCGCGCCCTTGGCCAGCCGATGATCATGGTGACCATCTCGCTGATCGCCACCGCCTACATCCAACCCCAGGATGCGGGGTCGGCGTCGAGCCTGTTCAATATCCTGCGCAACCTCGGCGGGGCGATCGGCATCGCCTTGCTGGCAACGCTACTGGATGCGCGGGCGAAGGTGTATTTCGACTATTTGCGTGAGGCGGTGGTGCCGAACAATCCACAGGTGGCAGAGCGCCTGGCGCAGTTGACCGAACGACTGGGCAACGACACCGCAGCGCTGGGCAAGCTCAGTGAGATCACCCACCAGCAGGCGATGATCATGGCCTACAACGATGCCTTCCACTTCGTCGGGATCGGTTTGGCGGTGAGCATGCTGGCGGTGTTGTTGACGCGCAAGTTGCCACAGGGGTTGAAGGCAGGGGAAGCGCATTGAACCCATCGCGGGGCAAGCCCGCTCCCACGCCGGTTGTGGGAGCGGGCTTGCCCCGCGATGGGCTTGGCCTTCAACTTGCGATCAGGCGCTCGCGCAGCTTGCCGATCTCGTCGCGCAACTGCGCGGCGGCCTCGAACTCCAGGTCGCGGGCGAACTGGAACATCTTCTCTTCCAGCTGCTTGATGCGCTTGGTGATCTCGGCCGGGGTCTGCAACTCGACTTCGTAACGCCCGGCTTCCTCCGCCGCCTTGGCCATGCCCTTGCGCTTCTTGCTGCGCGCACCGGGCACGGTGGCACCTTCCATGATGTCGGTGATGTCCTTGACCACACCCTTGGGCACGATGCCGTTGGCTTCGTTGAACGCCACCTGCTTGGCCCGGCGCCGCTCGGTCTCGTCGATGGCGCGCTGCATGGAGCCGGTGATGTTGTCGGCGTACAGGATCGCCTTGCCATTGAGGTTGCGCGCCGCACGGCCAATGGTCTGGATCAGCGAGCGCTCGGAACGCAGGAAGCCTTCCTTGTCGGCATCGAGGATGGCCACCAGCGACACTTCCGGCATGTCCAGGCCTTCGCGCAGCAGGTTGATGCCCACCAATACGTCGAAGGTGCCCAGGCGCAGGTCGCGGATGATCTCCACCCGCTCGACGGTGTCGATGTCCGAGTGCAGGTAGCGCACCCGCACATCGTGATCGGCCAGGTAGTCGGTGAGGTCTTCGGCCATGCGCTTGGTCAGGGTGGTGGCCAGTACCCGCTCGCCCAGGGCGACGCGCTTGCCAATTTCCGACAGCAGGTCGTCGACCTGGGTAAGCGCCGGGCGCACCTCGACCTGCGGGTCGACCAGCCCGGTGGGGCGCACCACCTGCTCGACCACGCGCCCGGCATGCTCGGCTTCGTAAGGGCCGGGCGTTGCGGAAACGAAGATGGTCTGCGGGCTGACCGCCTCCCACTCGTCGAAGCGCATGGGGCGGTTGTCCAGTGCCGATGGCATGCGGAAGCCGTACTCCACCAGCGTTTCCTTGCGCGAGCGGTCGCCTTTGTACATGGCGCCGACCTGGGGTACGGAAACGTGGGACTCGTCGATCACCAGCAGCGCATCCGCCGGCAGGTAGTCGTACAGCGTGGGTGGCGGCGCACCGGCCGGGCGCCCGGAAAGGTAGCGCGAGTAGTTTTCGATGCCGTTGCAGTAACCCAGTTCGAGGATCATCTCCAGGTCGAAGCGGGTGCGCTGCTCCAGGCGCTGGGCCTCGACCAGCTTGTTGTGCTTGTGCAGGTACTCCAGGCGCTCCTTGAGCTCTTCCTTGATGCCCTCCACCGCTTCGAGCAGCGTTTCGCGCGGCGTGACGTAGTGCGACTTGGGGTAGAAGGTGAAACGCGGCAGCTTGCGGATCACCTCGCCGGTCAGCGGGTCGAAGGCGGCGATGTTCTCGACCTCGTCATCGAACAGTTCGATGCGGATGGCCTCCAGGTCCGATTCGGCCGGGAACACGTCGATCACATCGCCGCGCACACGGAAGGTGGCGCGGGCGAAGTCCATCTCGTTGCGGGTGTACTGCAGTTCGGTCAGGCGGCGTAGCAAGGCACGCTGGTCGAGCTGGTCGCCACGGTCGACGTGCAGGACCATCTTCAGGTACGCCTCGGGGCTGCCCAGGCCATAGATGCACGACACGGTGGTGACGATGATCGCGTCGCGCCGCTCCAGCAACGCCTTGGTCGCCGACAGGCGCATCTGCTCGATATGGTCGTTGATCGAGGCGTCCTTCTCGATGAAGGTGTCCGACGACGGCACGTAGGCTTCGGGCTGGTAGTAGTCGTAGTAGGAGACGAAGTACTCGACCGCGTTGTTCGGGAAGAACGCCTTGAACTCGCCGTAAAGCTGCGCCGCCAGGGTCTTGTTGGGCGCCAGCACCAGGGTCGGGCGCTGCACCTGCTGGATGACGTTGGCGATGCTGAAGGTCTTGCCCGAGCCGGTCACACCCAGCAGCGTCTGGTACGAAAGGCCGGCCTCGATGCCCTCGACCATCTGGCGGATGGCCTCGGGCTGGTCGCCGGCCGGCTGAAATCGGGTGACGAGCTGGAACTCGGACATGACGGACCTCGTGAATGTCGCGGCAACTGTAAATTTAGCCAGTAGTCTATACGCAAAATGCGCGCGCCGGGCGCGGCTTTCAAGCCCGGCCAAGCAGCACTCCTGGCAATGGACCGGGCAATTCGACCAATGGTCGAAAAATATTTGCGCAAACACCCGCAAAAGCTGCGCCAGACTGTCGCAGTGACCGGTCGGTATCACTATACTGACTCCCCGTTTGTGCACCGCTTCAGTGCATTCGGCTGGAGCGTGGCAACCCCTATCACTCTCCTATCCGAGCCAAGGTAACAATGAGCCTGTTTTCCGCTGTCGAGCTGGCACCCCGCGACCCTATCCTGGGCCTCAACGAAGCATTCAACGCCGACCCACGTACCGACAAGGTCAACCTGGGCGTAGGCGTCTACTGTAATGAGGAAGGCCGCATTCCGCTGCTGCGCGCAGTGATCGAAGCCGAAACCACCCGTGCCGCCCAGCACGCGTCCCGTGGCTACCTGCCGATCGACGGCATCGCCCAGTACGACCAGGCCGTGCAGAAGCTGATTTTTGGCGCCCAATCGCCGCTGCTGGCCGCCGGCCGTGTAGTGACCGTGCAGGCCGTTGGCGGTACCGGCGCGCTGAAGATCGGTGCCGACTTCCTCAGGCGCCTGGCGCCGGGCGCCGTGGTCGCCATCAGCGACCCGAGCTGGGAAAACCACCGCGCACTGTTCGAAACCGCAGGCTTCCCGGTTCAGAACTACCGTTACTACGATGCCGCCAGCAACGACGTCAACCGCGCCGGCATGCTCGAAGACCTGAACAGCCTGCCGTCGGGCTCGATCATCGTGCTGCACGCCTGCTGCCACAACCCGACCGGCGTCGACCTGTCGCTGGACGACTGGAAGAATGTGCTGGAAGTGGTCAAGGCCAAGGGCCACGTGCCGTTCCTCGACATGGCCTACCAGGGCTTTGGTGACGGCATCGCCGAAGACGCCTTCGCCGTGCGCCTGTTCGCCGAGTCGGGCCTGGAGTTCTTCGTCTCCAGCTCGTTCTCCAAGTCGTTCTCGCTGTACGGCGAGCGCGTCGGCGCGCTGTCGATCGTCACCGCCTCGAAAGACGAGAGCACCCGCGTGCTGTCGCAGGTCAAGCGCGTGATCCGCACCACCTACTCCAACCCGCCTACCCACGGTGCGACCATCGTCGCCACCGTGCTGAACAGCCCTGAGCTGTGCCAGATGTGGGAAGCGGAACTTGCCGAGATGCGCACCCGTATCCATGGCATGCGCAAGCAGATGGTCGAGTTGCTGGCCGAGTACGGTGCCAAGCGCGACTTCAGCTTCGTTGGTCGCCAGGCCGGCATGTTCTCCTACTCCGGCCTGACCGTGGAGCAAGTGGCACGCCTGAAGAACGAGTTCGGCATCTATGCCCTGGACACCGGCCGCATCGCTGTTGCAGCCCTGAACCAGAGCAACATCCACGTGGTCACCAAGGCCATCGTAGAAGTACTGTAACTCCTTGATTGCCAAGGGGAAGCTTGACTTCCCCCTGGCAACCGGTAAGATACGCCGAAATTCCGCGATAGCTCAGTCGGTAGAGCAAATGACTGTTAATCATTGGGTCCCTGGTTCGAGTCCAGGTCGCGGAGCCAA
>NZ_VZZR01000133.1:0-5925 GCF_009650555.1 Pseudomonas sp. EMN2 | reverse complement strand
TGCCCCTCCCTCGCCTCTCCCCCGCCTTGCACCCCCTCCGAACACAACTAAGCTTGTTGCCACAGTGGCCCTGCTCGCAGCAGCCGGAGCAGACGTGGTGCAAAGCCTGATACCACGCAACGATTCCAGTCTTGCGAGCCCGCGCTTTGGGATGATGCCTTGCGTGCCCGTCCCGGCAATAAAAGCTTGACCGATCGATCAGAAAAACATGGGAAACGGTACACATTACAAAGATTTATTTGTGTACAATCGTTCGAACCCCAACGCCACGGGACGGTGGCGAACAGGGTTTGGACACGGGTCGGCACCAGTCGCCTTGCATTGTAATAACCCTGGTGGTTATCGATACTGGCGCCGATTTACCAACCAACAAGAATACCCAAACCGTGGAACCTTAGAATGAGCACTGCAATCAGTCCGACTGCTTATAACTATAAGGTCGTCCGCCAGTTCGCCATCATGACGGTGGTCTGGGGGATCCTTGGCATGGGGCTTGGCGTCTTCATCGCCTCGCAACTGGTATGGCCCCAGCTCAACCTGGACCTGCCATGGACGAGCTTCGGCCGCCTGCGCCCACTGCACACCAACCTGGTGATCTTCGCCTTCGGTGGCTGTGCCCTGTTCGGCACCAGCTACTACGTGGTGCAGCGTACCTGCCAGACCCGCCTGATCTCCGACAGCATGGCCGCCTTCACCTTCTGGGGCTGGCAGGCGGTGATCGTCGGCGCGCTGATCACGCTGCCCATGGGCTTCACCACCACCAAGGAATACGCCGAGCTCGAGTGGCCGCTGGCAATCCTGCTGGCCATCGTCTGGGTGACCTACGGGCTGGTGTTCTTCGGCACCATCGTCAAGCGCAAGACCAAGCATATCTATGTCGGCAACTGGTTCTACGGTGCCTTCATCGTGGTCACCGCGATGCTGCACATCGTCAACCACATGTCGCTGCCGGTGAGCCTGTTCAAGTCGTACTCGGCCTACTCCGGCGCCACCGACGCGATGATCCAGTGGTGGTACGGCCACAACGCCGTGGGCTTCTTCCTCACCACCGGCTTCCTGGGGATGATGTACTACTTCGTGCCCAAGCAGGCCGAGCGCCCGATCTACTCCTATCGCCTGTCGATCGTGCACTTCTGGGCGCTGATCACCCTGTACATCTGGGCTGGCCCGCACCACCTGCACTACACCGCCCTGCCGGACTGGGCGCAGTCGTTGGGCATGGTGATGTCGATCATCCTCCTGGCGCCAAGCTGGGGCGGCATGATCAACGGCATGATGACCCTGTCGGGGGCCTGGCATAAGCTGCGCACCGACCCGATCCTGCGCTTCCTGGTGGTCTCGCTGGCGTTCTACGGCATGTCCACCTTCGAAGGCCCGATGATGGCCATCAAGACCGTCAACTCGCTGTCCCACTACACCGACTGGACCATCGGCCACGTGCACGCCGGCGCCCTGGGCTGGGTGGCGATGATCTCCATCGGCGCGGTGTACCACATGATCCCGAAACTCTACGGCCGCGAGCAGATGCACAGCGTCGGCCTGATCAACGCGCACTTCTGGCTGGCGACCATCGGCACTGTGCTGTACATCGCCTCGATGTGGGTCAACGGCATCACCCAGGGCCTGATGTGGCGCGCCATCAACGACGACGGCACCCTTACCTATTCGTTCGTCGAAGCGCTGCAGGCCAGCCACCCGGGCTACATCGTCCGCGCCCTGGGCGGTGCGTTCTTCGCCTCGGGCATGCTGCTGATGGCCTACAACGTGTATCGCACCGTGCGTGCCGCCAACCCGGCACAGGCTGAGGAAGCCGCCAAGATCGTCGTCGTGGGAGCCCACTGATGAAGCATGAAGCAGTCGAGAAGAACATTGGCCTGATGGCCTTCTTCATGGTCATCGCCGTCAGCGTCGGTGGCCTCACCCAGATCGTCCCGCTGTTCTTCCAGGACGTCACCAACAAGCCGGTCGAGGGCATGAAGCCGCGTACCGCGCTGGAAGTGGAAGGCCGCGATGTCTACATCCGCGAAGGCTGCGTGGGTTGCCACTCGCAGATGATCCGCCCGTTCCGCGCCGAGACCGAACGCTACGGCCACTACTCGGTAGCCGGCGAAAGCGTGTGGGACCATCCGTTCCTGTGGGGCTCCAAGCGTACCGGCCCGGACCTCGCCCGCGTGGGTGGCCGCTACTCCGATGACTGGCACCGCGCGCACCTGTACAACCCGCGCAACGTGGTGCCGGAATCGAAGATGCCGTCCTACCCGTGGCTGGTCGAGAACAAGCTCGATGGCAAGGACACCGCCAAGAAACTGGAAGTCCTGCGCACCCTCGGCACGCCGTACACCGACGAAGACATCGCCGGTGCCCGCGACGCGGTCAAGGGCAAGACCGAAATGGACGCCCTGGTGGCGTACCTGCAAGGCCTTGGCACCCTCATCAAAAGCAAACGGTGACACTGATGGATATCGGGATGATTCGCGGCCTGGGCACCGTCGTGGTGCTGGTGGCTTTCGTGGGCTTGGCGCTGTGGGTGTTCAGCCCGCGGCGCAAGAAGGAGTTCGACGAGGCCACGCAATTGCCATTTGCGGACGACCCCGAGGCCACTCGCCACGTTGAGCACGCGAAAGCGCAAAAAGCTTCTGGGAGCAAACAACAATGACAACCTTCTGGAGTCTGTACGTCACCGTCCTGACCCTGGGCACCATCTTCGCCTTGAGCTGGCTGCTGCTGTCGACCCGCAAGGGCCAGCGCGAAGAGATCACCGATCAAACCGTCGGCCACGCCTTCGATGGCATCGAGGAGTACGACAACCCGCTGCCCAAATGGTGGTTCTGGCTGTTCGTCGGCACCGTCGTGTTCGCCCTCGGCTACCTGGTGCTGTACCCGGGCCTGGGCAACTGGAAAGGCATCCTGCCGGGCTACGCGTACGTCGACAACGACAAGAAGACCGAGTTTTCCAACGGCCAGCCAGGCTGGACCGGCGTGCACGAGTGGGAAAAGGAGATGGCCAAGGCCGACGCTCGCTTCGGGCCGATCTTCGCCAAGTTCGCCGCCATGCCGGTGGAGGAAGTGGCCAAGGACCCGCAGGCGCTGAAGATGGGCGCACGCCTGTTCGCCTCCAACTGCTCGGTGTGCCACGGCTCTGACGCCAAGGGCGCCTACGGTTTCCCCAATCTGACCGATAACGACTGGCGCTGGGGCGGTGAACCGGAAACCATCAAGACCACCATCATGGGCGGGCGCCACGGGGTGATGCCGGGTTGGGGCACGGTGATCGGCGAACAGGGTGTGGCTGACGTGGCAGCGTTCGTGCTGACCAAGCTCGACGGTCGCACGCTGCCCGAGGATGCCAAGGCCGACCCGGTCAAGGGCCAGCAGATCTTCGCCACCAACTGCGTGGCCTGCCATGGCCCTGAGGGCAAGGGCACCCCGGCCATGGGTGCGCCGAACCTGACCCACCCGCAGGCGTTCATCTACGGCTCGAGCTTCGCCCAGTTGCAACAGACCATCCGCTACGGTCGCCAGGGCCAGATGCCGGCCCAGGAACAGTTGCAGGGCAACGACAAGGTGCACCTGCTGGCGGCGTATGTGTACAGCCTGTCGCATCAGGATCAGGCACCGGCCCAGGCCGAGTAAGGCTGGCTGGCCTCTTCGCGGGCAAACCCGCTCCCACAGGTCCACTGCACCCTCAAACATTGCGTAGTACCTGTGGGAGCGGGTTTACCCGCGAAGAGGCCGGCACTGACACCACAATTCCTGCAGGCCCCATGACCTGGATCAATTGACACCCGCCATATCACGATTCAAACCAGCACCCAACGCGACTAAGTGTCGCAGCAAGGCCCCGGCACGCCAGCACAGGCGTATCATGGGCCGCAGAGCGCCAGCAGAACGCGCGCGACTGCGGCCGGCAAGCACTGGCCGCGGCGTTTCTCCACTGCCGTGGGACTAGATGATGAGCAAGCAAATTCCGGTACATGACGTCACCCCGCCTGCCAGCAAAGGGAAGGAATCCGTCGACCTCTACGCATCACGCGAAAAAATCTATACCCGCGCCTTTACCGGCATTTTCCGCAGGCTGCGGATGGTCGGCGGTGCGGTGTTGTTCCTGCTGTATTTCGGCACCGTCTGGTTGAACTGGGGCGACCACCAGGCCGTGTGGTGGAACCTGCCCGAGCGCAAGTTCTACATCTTCGGCGCCACCATCTGGCCGCAGGACTTCATTCTGCTCTCGGGCCTTCTGATCGTCGCGGCCTTCGGCCTGTTCTTCATCACTGTATACGCCGGCCGCGTCTGGTGCGGTTACACCTGCCCGCAAAGCGTGTGGACCTGGGTGTTCATGTGGTGCGAAAAAGTCACCGAGGGTGACCGCAACCAACGCATGAAGCTGGACAAGGCGCCCATGAGCGGCAACAAGTTCCTGCGCAAGTTCGCCAAGCACAGCCTGTGGTTGCTGATCGGCTTCGTCACCGGCATGACCTTCGTCGGCTACTTCTCGCCGATCCGCGAGCTGGCCATCGAGTTCTTCACCGGGCAGGCCGACGGCTGGGCCTACTTCTGGGTCGGTTTCTTCACCCTGGCCACCTACGGCAACGCCGGCTGGCTGCGCGAGCAGGTGTGCGTGTACATGTGCCCCTACGCGCGCTTCCAGAGCGTGATGTTCGACAAGGACACCCTGATCGTCAGCTACGACCCGCGCCGTGGCGAAACCCGTGGCCCGCGCAAGAAGGACATCGACTACAAAGCCAAGGGCCTGGGTGACTGCATCGACTGCACCATGTGCGTACAGGTCTGCCCTACCGGCATCGACATCCGCGACGGCCTGCAGATCGAGTGCATCGGCTGCGCCGCCTGCATCGACGCCTGCGACAGCATCATGGACAAGATGAACTACCCCAAGGGCCTGATCAGCTACACCACCGAGCACAACCTGTCCGGGCAGAAAACCCACATGCTGCGCCCGCGCCTGATTGGCTACGCGCTGGTGCTGCTGGTGATGATCGGCGCCCTGACCACCGCCTTCGCCACCCGCTCGCTGGTGGGCTTCGACGTGGCCAAGGACCGGGTGCTGTACCGCGAGAACGCCCAGGGGCGGATCGAAAACGTGTACAGCCTGAAGGTGATGAACAAGGATCAGCGCGACCACGTCTACGTGCTGGATGCCGCCGGCCTGCCGGACCTGCGGCTCGAAGGCCACCGCGAGATCCGCGTGGCCGCCGGCGATATCGTCAGCCTGCCGGTGCAACTGTCGGTTGCCCCGGAGAAACTGCCCTCGACCACCAACGAAATCACCTTCATCCTCAAGGACGCCGACGACAGCGCCAGCCAGGTTGAAGCCAAGAGCCGCTTCATCGGCCCACAGATCCGCTGACTAGAGAGAACACAGACAATGCCTGCCGCCACCGCCGCCAGCCCCTGGTACAAGCACCTCTGGCCCTGGATCATCATCGGCATCCTGGCCACCTCGGTATGCCTGAGCCTGACCATGGTCAGCATCGCCGTGCGCAACCCGGACAACCTGGTCAACGACAACTATTACGAAGCCGGCAAGGGCATCAACCGCTCGCTGGACCGTGAATTGCTGGCCCAGACCCTCAACATCAAGGCCAGCATCCACCTGGACGAACTGACCGGTGAAGTGGACGTGCGCCTGACCGGCAACAGCGCCCCGCAGGCGCTGGAACTGAACCTGATTTCGCCAACCCAGCCGAACAAGGACCGCAAGGTACAACTGGCACGCACCGAGCCGGGCCGCTATGTCGGCCAGCTGGATGACAAGGTCGACGGCCGACGCTTCGTCGAGTTGCTCGGCAGCCAGGATGACCATGTGTGGCGGTTGTTCGAAGAGGAGAAGGTCGAGCATGGCGTGACCTTGCAGTTGGGGGATGAAGCCATTCAAGGGGCCGAGCATCACTGACCGAACACCGC
>NZ_VZZR01000132.1:0-8240 GCF_009650555.1 Pseudomonas sp. EMN2 | reverse complement strand
TTCGTCAGGTGATCGCATTTGGGCGAACAGTTGCAAGGCGATAGATTTTCAGCGTCTATGAGATCGAGCGCCGCCCGCACGCGGCAAATCCACAGTAACCAGCAACCCGCCCCCCAGTCGCGGCCCCAGCGTCAGCGCCCCCCCATGGGCATTGGCAATACCGGCAGCAATGCTCAACCCCAGGCCATGCCCCCCACCACTGCGCGACGGGTCAACCTGATAGAACGGCTCCAGCACCTGGGCCAGGTGATCGCCGTCGATCCCCGGCCCACGGTCACCCACCTGGATACGCAAGCGTTCCGGGCTATCCTGCACCTCGATATCCACAGGCCCCGGCGCGTGCCGATGGGCATTGTCCAGCAGGTTCTGCAGGCAGCGGCGCAGGCCGCTGGCGTGGGCGCTGAGCGGGCGGGCCTGGCCGTGCAGGCGCAGCTCGCCACCGAGGTCTTCGAAGTCGGCCTGCAGGGCGCGCAGCAGCGCGTCGATATCCACAGGCTCACGGGCATTTTCCAGCTCGCCGCTGCGCAGGAAATCGAGGCTGGCGGCCACCATGTCTTCCATCTGCTGCAGGTCGGCGCGAAAGCGCTGGCGCAGGTTCTCCTGCGGCAGCAGTTCGGTGCGCAAGCGCAGGCGGGTGATGGGCGTACGCAGGTCGTGGGATACGGCGGCAAAGAAACGCGTGCGCTCGGCGATGCTGTCGATCAGCCGTTGCTGCATGGCGTTGAACGCCTGGGCCGCCTGACGCACTTCCTGGGGGCCATCGAGGCTCAGCGGCGGGCGGTGGATGTCCTGGCCCAGGGCTTCGGCGGCGGCGGCCATCTGCCTGAGCGGGCGCAGGGCAATACGCACCGCGATCAAGGCCAGCAGCACCACCACCACGGTGCGCAACAGGTAGATGCGGAACAGGAAATCGAACACCAGCGAACCGATCGAGGCGCTGCGCCAACCCTGGTCTTCGGTGCTTTGCAGGTACAGCACCTGGCCGTCGGGCAGGGTCAGCTCGACCACGCTGCGCACACTGGCCGGCGCCCCGCGCATCAAAAGGCCAGCGCCACCGGGCTGGTTGTCGGGGGCGAGCAGTTGCAGGTGCAGCAGGCGCAGGGGCGCTGGCGCGCCGGTGCGTTCGCTGAGCAGCCGGCGCAGCAATGCGTCCTGCTCGGGCGTCGCCTGGGCAAGCCCGGTCGGCGCTGCTGGCAACTGCTGCCAGCGCGAAGAGGCCATGCCTTCGAGCAATATCGGCAACTGCGCCGGCCGCTCGCGGGCCACCTGCAACAGGTCGGCCAGGCGCCCGGCAAGCAGGCGCAGGGGGATTTCCAGCACTTGGGTCTGGCGCACTTCGTACCAGATGCTGCTGGTGAGCAACTGCGAGGCGAGCATGCCACCGACCAGGATCAGCACCAGGCGGCCATGCAGCGAACGTGGCCAGCCGCGTTTCATTCGCTGGCCACCTCATTGACCGTGAGCATGTAGCCCTCGTTGCGCACGGTGCGGATCAGCGCCGGGTTGCGTGGGTGGTCGCCCAGGTGCTGGCGCAGGCGGCTGACGCACACATCGATGCTACGGTCGAACGGTTCGCGCTCGCGGTCGAATACATGGTTGAGCAAGAAGTCGCGGCTCAGGGCGCGGTTGGGGTGCTGCAGGAACAGCCGCAGCAAGCGGTAATCGGAGCTGCCCAGGCTGACCACCAGGCCATCAGGCGAGCGTAACTGGCGGGTGGCGGTGTCCAGGCGCCAGCCGGCGAAGCGCAATTGGCTGGCCTCGTCCACCCGGGCGCGCTCGGGGAAGCTCTGGGTCCGGCGCAGCACCACCTTGATCCGCGCCAGCAGTTCGCGCGGGTCGAACGGCTTGGCCAGGTAGTCGTCGGCGCCCATCTCCAGGCCGACGATGCGGTCCACCAGGGTGCCGCGGGCAGTCAGCATGATCACCGGGATATTGCTTTGCACCCGCAGTTCGCGGCACAGGGTCAGGCCGTCTTCGCCGGGCAGCATCAGGTCCAGCACCACCAGGTCGACCAGGCGCTCGGCCAGGCAGCGGCGCATGTCGCGGCCATGGGCCGCCACCGAAGTGCGCAGGCCGGCCTCTTCCAGGTAGAGCGACAGCAGCTGGCGGATCTCAGGGTCGTCATCGACGATCAGGATGTGGTCGGGCTTGGACATGGGGCAGGCCTGTAGGTTGAAAGCGCAGGGCACCTTACACCGCGCTTGCCCTGGCGAATGTAACGGAATGTGTTGGGCGACCGCCGGCCTGCCGCGCCGTACATTTGCGCACACAAGACGGCGTGGGGCCGTCATTAGAATTGCGCCACTCAAATGCGACTGATTTTCTTTAAGGACTTCACATGCCCCACGCATCCTCCCCGCGCCTCCCGGCGACCCTGGCGCCGGCCTTTGGCCTGATGCTGGGCGCCTGCGCCCTGCCAGCCCTGGCCGACACGCTCGACCTGCCCGCCACCCGGGTGGACGGCAAGCAGGACCGCTACAAGGTCGACACGGTGACCTCGAGCAAGATCACCACGCCCTTGCTGGATGCGCCGCAGAGCATCAGCGTGGTGCCGCGCGCGGTGCTGGAGGAGCAGAACGCGCAGAGCCTGCAGGAGGTGTTGCGCAATGTGCCGGGCATCACCTTCATGTCGGGCGAGGGCAACCTGGGTTGGGGCGACCTGTTCTCCATTCGCGGTTTCGCCGCCGAGCAGAGCATGACCGTCGATGGCGTGCGCGACGCCGGCATGGCCAGCCGCAACGACACCTTCAACCTGGAGCAGGCCGAGGTCTACAAGGGCACAGGCTCCGTGGAGTCGGGCGTGTCGGCCGTGGGCGGCAGCGTCAACCTGGTCAGCAAGCGTGCGCACCTGGGCGATGCCGGCAAGCTCTCGGCAGGCATCGGCACCGACAACTACAAACGCCTGACCGCCGACGTCAACCACCAGCTCAATGACACCAGCGCCGTGCGCGTCAACCTGATGAAGCACTACAACGCGGTGTCCGAGCGCGACGAGGTGGACTACGACCGCTGGGGCCTGGCCACCTCGTTCGGTTTCGGCCTGGGCACCGATACCCGGCTTTGGCTCGATGCGTTCTACCAAAAAGACCGCAACACCCCGGATGGCGGCGTACCGATCCAGCGCGGCACCGATGGCAAGCGCATGCCGGGCGTCGACCGCGATGCCTGGTACGGCGATTCGAGCCTGTATACCCAGCGCAGCGAAACCCGCTCGCTGACCGGCCTGTTCGAGCACGACTTCAGCGACGACCTGACCCTGCGCAACCAGCTGCGCTGGCAGCAGACCGACAATTGGGCCGTGCTGTCGCCGGCCCGTTTCGTCGCCGCCAATGCCGACGGCAGCCGCACCTGCACCGGTACCCGTTGCGCCAGCCTGGGCTATGTCGGGCTGGGGGCGCGCAGCTCGATCAACGGCATCAGCGCTTACACCGACTACGCCAACAGCGCCAGTGGCTACGGCTACCTGCGCGGCAGCGACTTCGGCCTGTCCAAGCGCTACGAGATCGTCGACAACCAGACCGATCTGCGTTTCAACCTCGACACCGGCGGCATTTACCACGAGGCCGTGACGGGCGTCGAGCTGTACCGCGAAACCTACGGCGGCCTGCACAAGAGCATGAAGGTGCCGGACGGTTCGATGTTCTTCGACCTGTCCGACCCGGCCCACAGCTTTGCCTCGACCCGCACCGACAAGGGCTACGGCGACCCGCGCAGCGTGGTGAAGGACGCGGCCCTGTACGCCTCCGACACCCTCACCCTGGACCCGCAATGGCAACTGCTGCTGGCCCTGCGCTATGACCACTGGCAGGTCGACAGCGAGCGCGCCACCGGCAGCAGCAGTAGCCGCGACGATGCCTTTGGCGGGCGTGCCGGGGTGGTCTACAAGCCGCTGCCCAACGGCAGCATCTACTTGTCCTATAGCCAGGCCGCGCAGCCATCGGCAGTGGGGGCCAGCACCAACAACCAGATCTACGGCGCGGCCAGCACCGAGGCCTACAAGCCGGCGGTTTCGAAAACCTACGAGCTGGGCACCAAGTGGGAACTGCTCGACGAGCGCCTGAACCTGACTGCCGCGCTGTTCCGCACCGAGCTCGAAGACAGCTGGGAATACAGCGAAGGCGAGACTTCGCCGGTGCGTGCGCTGCCGGCCAAGCGGGTCGATGGCATCGAGCTGGGCCTGCAGGGGCAGCTCACCCAGCGCTGGTCGGCCTACGCCGGTTTCGCCGCGATGAAGAGCCGCCAGACCAAGGGCGCGAACAAGGGCGAGGAGGCCAAGAACGTCCCTGACCTGACCGCCAACCTGTGGAGCACCTACGACCTCACCGACCAGCTCAGCCTCAGCTATGGCGCCGACTACGTGGGCCGGCGCCGCTACAGCGACAACAAGTACGTCGGCGGGTTGAACAACAACAGCAGCTACGCCAACGGCCCGACCGGGGTCTACACGGTCTACACCCGCGACCATGAAAAGGCGCCGTCCTACTGGCTGCACAGCCTGGCGGCGCGCTACAAGGTCGACAGCCAGACCACGCTCAACCTGAACGTGTCGAACCTGTTCAACACCTTCTACTACAGCCGCGTCGGCGCCTCGCTCGACGGCTTCCAACTGTACGGCGTGCCGGGGGCCGGGCGCACCCTGACCGCCAGCGTGGATTACAGCTTCTGATGCTGGTGCAGATCGAAAACCTGTTCAGCGCCGACGAACTGCGCGGGCTGCGTCAGCAATTGCTGGCGCAGCCCTGGGTCGATGGCAAGGCCACGGCCGGCGTGCAGTCGGCCCAGGCCAAGCACAACCGCCAACTGGACGAAGACGACCCGGTCGCCCGCCAGCTGGGCGGGCTGATCCTGCAGCGGCTGTCGGACAACCCGTTGTTCATGTCCGCCGCCCTGCCCAAGCGCATCTACCCGCCGTTGTTCAACCGTTACGGCGCCGGCGAAGGGTTCGGCTACCACATCGACAACGCCATTCGCGGCATCAAGGGCGTGCGCGAGCGGGTGCGTACCGACCTGTCGGCGACCTTGTTCCTGGCTGAGCCGGACAGTTACGACGGCGGTGAACTGGTGGTCCGCGACACCTTCGGCGAGCGCCAGGTCAAGCTGCCGGCCGGGCACCTGGTGCTGTATCCGGGCAGCAGTGTGCACCGGGTGGCGCCGGTGACCCGAGGCGAGCGCCTGGCGGCGTTCTTCTGGATCGAAAGCCTGGTGCGCGAGGACAGCCAGCGTAGCCTGCTGCTGGACATGGACGTGGCGATCCAGCGCCTGACTGCACAACAGGCCGACGCCGGTTCGTTGCTGGAACTGACCGGCGTGTACCACAACCTGCTCCGTCGCTGGGGCGACACCTGACCTTGGGAGGTCACCCATGATGCAACCCTCTATCTGGCGGCGCCTGCTGGCGCTGCCCTTGATGCTCGGTGCCTGGTTGGGCCTGGCGCAAGCGGCCAGCGCGGTGCAGGTCACCGATGTGCTCGGGCGCACGGTTACGGTCGAGCACACGCCGCAGCGTATCGTGCTCGGCGAAGGCCGGCTGTTCTTCGCCCTGGCCTTGCTCGACCGCGACAACCCCTTCGGGCGGGTGGTCGGCTGGCAGAACGACATGCGCCTGCTCGACCCGCACACCTATGCGGCCTACGCCAAGCGCTATCCGCAGATCGGCAAGCTGCCGTTGATTGGCCAGGCCTCGGAGCAGAGTGTCAGCGCCGAGCAGATCCTGGCCCTGAAACCGGACCTGGCGGTGTTCAGCATCGCCGGTGAAGGCCCGACCCAGCACAGCCCGGTGGCCGACCTGCTGGCCAAGGCTGGGGTGCCGGTACTGTTCATCGACTTTCGCGTGCACCCGATCGAGAACACCCGGGTCAGCCTGCGTGCGCTCGGCACCTTGCTCGACCGTGAGCCGCAGGCCGAGCAATACCTGAGCCTGTATGACCGGCACTTGAAGCAGGTCACCGACAAGGTGGCCGGGCTGCCCGACAGCCAGCGGCCGAAGGTCTTCCTCGAACTGCTGGCCGGGGTATGGCAGGCGCCGGGGCACACTACCGGCAAGAGCGGGCTGGGCAGCCTGGTGGCGGCCGTCGGCGGGCATAACATCGGCGCCGATGTGGTGCCGGGCGCAGTGGGCGACGTGAGTGTCGAGTACGTGCTGCAGGCCGACCCCGACGTTTACATTGCCACCGGCAACCGCGCACCGGGTGTGCTGCTGGGGGCCGGCGTGGCGACCGACACCGCGCGCCAGAGCCTGGCGCAAATCACCGCCCGCCCCGAGTTCGCGCCGCTGCGGCCGATTCAGGCCGGGCAGGCTCATGGCTTGTGGCATGACTTCTACAACTCACCGTTCAACATCCTCGCCATCGAAGCCATGGCGCGCTGGATTCAGCCCGAGCGCTTCAAGGACCTCGATCCGCAGGCCACCCTGGCCGAGATCAATCGCCTGTTGAACATCGGCCTGGACGGCCAGTACTGGGTCGACGCCCGGTGACCGCGCTGGCGCAGGATGGCGCGGCCCTGGCGGCCGGGCGCTACCGGCGCCTGCTGTGGCGGCGCAGCGGGCTGGTGCTGGGGTTGGCGGCGCTGTTGCTGCTGTCGGTGTTGCTGGACCTGGCCAGTGGTGCCTCGGGCATGGGCCTGGGGCAATTGCTGCACGGGCTGCTCGACCCCGCGAGCCTGAGCGGCACCGAGCGGGTGATCATCTGGAATGTACGGTTGCCCTATTCGCTGATGGCGGTGTTGGTGGGGGCCGCGTTGGCCCTGGCCGGGGCCGAGATGCAGGCGATCCTCGACAACCCGCTGGCCAGCCCGTTCACCCTGGGCGTGTCGTCGGCGGCGGCGCTGGGCGCGTCGCTGGCCATCGCCTATCCGCTGGGCCTGGCCTGGCTGGCGCCGGGCGTGCAGGTGACGCTGATGGCGTTCGTCTTCGCCTGCCTGTCGGTGGTGTTGTTGCAGGCCATGGCGCGGCTGCGCGGCGCCGGTGTCGAGAGCCTGGTGCTGTTCGGCATTGCCCTGGTGTTCAGCTGCAATGCGTTGGTGTCGCTGCTGCAATTGCTGGCGACCGAGGACGTGCTGCAGCAACTGGTGTTCTGGACCCTGGGCAGCGTGGCCCGGGCCGACTGGCAGAAGCTCGGCATCCTCGCCCTGGTGCTGGCCGTGTTGTTGCCGTTCTCGCTGCGCGCAGCGCCGGCCATGACCCTGCTGCGCATGGGCGAGGAGCGGGCGCGCAGCTTTGGTGTCGATACCCGGCGCCTGCGTTTCGCCTCGCTGGTGCGCATCAGCCTGCTGTCGGCCACGGCCGTGGCCTTTGTCGGCACCATCGGTTTCGTCGGCCTGGTGGGGCCGCATATCGCCCGTTTGCTGGTGGGCGAGGATCAGCGCTTCCTGCTGCCGGCGAGTGCGCTGGTGGGGGCGCTGCTGCTGTCGCTGTCGTCGATTGCCAGCAAGCTGATCCTGCCCGGGGTGATAGTGCCGGTGGGCATCGTCACCGCGCTGGTGGGTGTGCCGGTGTTCGTGGTGCTGGTGTTCCGCCGGGGGAGAAACCTGTGAGCCTGTTGATCGATCGATTGTCGGTGGCGTATGGCGCACGGCAGGTACTGCACCAGGTCAGCTTGCCGGAGTTGCCGGCCGGCAGCCTGGTGGCGCTGGTGGGGCCGAATGGCGCGGGCAAGTCGACCTTGCTGCGCGCGTTGGCGGGGCTTGAGCGCATGCAGGGTTCGCTGACGCTGGATGGTGAGGAGGTGACCCGGCTGGGCGTTGCCGAGCGCTCGCGGCGGCTGGCCTATATGCCCCAACAACTGCCCCCGGGGATCGCCCTGGGGGTGCTGGAGAGCATCATCGCCGGATTGCGTGTGGGCGGGGCCGACAACCCGCTGGGTATGGCGTTCGAGGCGCTGCGCCGGTTGGGTATCGAGCAGCTGGCCGAGCAGCAGTTGGGCAGCCTGTCCGGGGGCCAGCGGCAACTGGTGGCGCTGGCCCAGCTGCTGGCGCGCAACCCTCGGGTATTGCTGCTGGACGAGCCCACCAGCGCGCTGGACCTGCATTACCAGTTGCGGGTGATGGATGCGGTGCGTGAGCGGGTTGTCGCCCATCGTTTGCTGGCGGTGGCGGTGCTGCACGACATCAACCTGGCGGCCAGCCATGCCGACTGGCTGGTGGTGCTGAGCAAGGGGCGGGTGGTGGCCAGTGGGGCGCCGGAGCAGGTGCTGGTGCCGGGGTTGCTGGCCGAGGTGTATGGCGTCGAGGCGCGGGTGGAG
>NZ_VZZR01000131.1:0-8325 GCF_009650555.1 Pseudomonas sp. EMN2 | reverse complement strand
CATCCTCGGTGCGGGGCACCTGGAACACCACGTCGCAGTGGAAATTCACCACGTCGGCGGCGATGTCATCGAGCTGGCGGCGCAGGGCGCGGCTGTCGGTGGTCTTCAGGGCGACCACGGTGCTCGGGGCAGTCGGATCGAGCAGCCGGGCCTTGGGTTGTGCCGCGGCGGCCATGAGGGCAGCCTCGGCTTTTTCCAGCTCGGCCTTGCGTGCCTGGGCCATGGTGTCGCCACCGGTCACGGCTGGTGCTTGCGGCATCAGTGCACGGGCGCGAGCCAGCGCGGTGGCGGCGGCATTCACATCGCCTTTCTGCAGGACGATCTGGCTGCGGCGCAGATAGGCTTCGGCCAGCTGACGCTGGTGGGGCTCCAGGCGCGCATCGTCGGGTGCCTGGACCTGCAGGGCGGCCAGTTGATCTTCGGCGGTGGCCAGCTCATTGCTGGCAATGTTCTGCTCCAGCTGCTGCCAGGCATCCGGTTGGGCAGGCGCGGCCGGCTGCTCGGCGGGCGTGCTGGCGCAGGCCGTCAGGAACAGGGAAAACGCGGCAACAAGCAGATAACGTGAGGCGAACGGCTTCATTCCTGCGACTCTCTATTTGCGCAAAAAACGAGCAAGTCTACACCCAGGTGCGCACGCTCGAAAATAGGACTGATTGACCCTGAACCTGCGAAAAGGTTGCAGGCTGCGTTGGTTCACAGCCTGTTTTTTCAGCGCTTTGGCAACGCCAGGCTCAGCAAGAATAGCACCGCCGCGCAGACCACGATCGATGGCCCGGCGGGGGTGTCCTTGAACCAGGACATGGCCAGCCCGCCGCACACGGCAATGACCCCCAGCAGGCTGGCGCCCAGGGCCATCTGCTCCGGTGAGCGGGCGTGACGCTGTGCCGCGGCCGCCGGGATGATCAGCAACGAGGTGATCAGCAGCACGCCGACAATCTTCATCGCTACCGCGATCACCACGGCGATCAGCAGCATCAACGCCAGGCGCAGGCCCGCCACGGGCAGCCCCTCGACCATCGCCAGCTCCTCGTGCACGGTGACGGCCAGCAAGGGGCGCCAGAACATCGCCAGCAGCACCAGCACCAGCGCGCTGCCGCCGAGGATCCAGGCCAGGTCGGTGGTGCTGATCGCCAGCAGGTCACCGAACAGGTAGGCCATCAGGTCGATCCGCACGTCGTGCAT
The DNA here is from genome assembly GCF_009650555.1 of Pseudomonas sp. EMN2. NCBI lineage: Bacteria > Pseudomonadati > Pseudomonadota > Gammaproteobacteria > Pseudomonadales > Pseudomonadaceae > Pseudomonas > Pseudomonas sp. EMN2. The sequence continues at coordinate 7,143 of NZ_VZZR01000131.1, read as the reverse complement.
GAAGCTCAGCGCCACCAGCCCCAGCGACAGGGTGCTGGGGGCGAGGATGCCGAGCAGGGTGTCGGAAGCCAGCGGCTGGCGCTGTTGCAGCGTCACCAGCAGGATCGCCAGCAACAGGCAGCCGACCGTCACCGCCAGCGCCGGGCTGACATCCAGGGCCAGGCCCAGCGCCACGCCGAGCAGCGCGGCATGGGACAGGGTGTCGCCGAAATAGGCCATGCGCCGCCATACCACGAACGAGCCGAGGGGGCCGGCCACCAGCGCCAGCGACAGGCCGGCAAGCAAGGCATACAGAAGAAAATCAGCCATGCTTGCAGTGCTCTCCGTGAACATGGGCGCCAGGGGCGATCACTGCGCCGTGCAGGTCGTGGCTGTGATCGTGATGGTGGTGGTAGACGGCCAGGCTCTTGGCGTTCTGGCCGAACAGCTCGACGAAGGCCGGGTCGCCGCTGACCTGCTCCGGGTGGCCCGAGCAGCAGACGTGGCGGTTGAGGCAGACCACCTGGTCGGTGGTGCTCATCACCAGGTGCAGATCGTGGCTGACCATCAGCACGCCGCAGCCATGGCGATCGCGCAGGCGGGTAATGAGGTTGTACAGCTCGGTCTGGCCGACCACGTCGACCCCCTGCACCGGCTCGTCCAGCACCAGCAGCTCGGGCTCGCGCAGCAGGGCGCGGGCCAGCAGCACACGCTGCATCTCGCCGCCGGAGATGGTCTGGATCGGGCTGTCGATCACCTGCTCGGCACCGACTTCCTGCAGCGCCGACAAGGCTGCCGCGCGGTCTACCCCAGGCACCAGGCGCAGGAAGCGCAGCACCGACAGGGGCAGCGTCGGGTCCACCTGGATTTTCTGCGGCATGTAGCCGATGCGCAGTTTGGGCTTGCGCCAGACCTTGCCGCGGTGCGGCTTGAGCAGCCCCAGCACGGCGCGCACCAAGGTGGTCTTGCCGGCACCGTTGGGGCCGATCAGGGTAACGATCTGCTTCGGTGCCACCGCCAGGTCGATGCTGTCGAGCACCGCCTCACCACCGAAGCTGACGCCGACCTGCTCAAGGCGGATCAGGGCGTCGCTCATGCCGCGCCCCGGCAGTTGGCGCACAGGCCGACGATTTCCACGGTCTGGGTTTCGACGCTGAAGCCCACGCCCTTGGCGCTGGCGACGATCGCGTCGCTGATGCTGTCCTGTTCCAGCTCGATGGCCACGTGGCACTCGCGGCAGATCAGGAACTGGCCCTGGTGCGCGTGCTCGGGGTGGCTGCAGCCAATGAAGGCGTTGAGCGAGGCGATGCGGTGCACCAGGCCGTTGTCGAGCAGGAAGTCGAGAGCGCGGTACACGGTCGGCGGGGCGGCACGGCGGCCATCCTGCTCGCTGAGCACGGCGAGGATGTCGTAGGCACCCAGCGGCTTGTGGCTCTGCCACACCAGCTCCAGCACGCGGCGGCGCAAGGCGGTCAGGCGCAGGCCCTGACGGGTGCACAACGTGTCGGCCTCGGCCAGTGCGCTGTGTACGCAGTGGGAGTGATCGTGGGGGCGGTGGGCCAGCGGCGTGATGGACATGGGCAGCGACGGTTCAGGATGGAGACGTTATTATGTTACCTGTTTCTGACGAGCCGAGTAGCCACCGTGTCCCGATTCCTTGCCCTGTTTGTCGCTTTCATCGCCTGTTCGGCCCAGGCCGACGTGCGCGTGCTGACCAGCATCAAGCCCCTGCAACAGATTGCCGCTGCGGTGCAGGACGATGTCGGCAGCCCGGATGTACTGCTGCCGCCGGGTGCCTCCCCGCATCACTACGCGCTGCGCCCGTCTGACGTGCGCAAGGTTGGCGATGCCGACCTTTTGTACTGGATTGGCCCGGACATGGAGAACTTCCTGCCCCGCGTGCTGGGCAGCCGTGGCAAACCGACCGTGGCCGTGCAGTCGCTTGCTGGCATGCAACTGCGTCATTTCGGTGAGGACAGCCACTCTCACGACGAAGACGACCACGACGACGATCATGACGATCATGACCATGACCACCGCCCAGGCAGCCTCGATGCGCACCTGTGGCTGTCGTCGGTCAACGCGCGGGTGATCGCGACGAAGATGGCCGGTGACCTGGCGGCGGCCGACCCGGCCAATGCGGCCCGTTACCAGGGCAACCTGAAAGCGTTCGTCGAGCGCCTGGATGCTCTGGACCTGCGCATCAAGCAGCGCGTGGCCGGGATCGCCGGCAAGCCGTACTTCGTATTCCATGAAGCGTTCGATTACTTCGAGGCCAACTATGGCCTCAAGCACACCGGCGTGTTCAGTGTCGCTGCCGAAGTGCAGCCGGGCGCGCAGCACGTCGCCGCGATGCGCAAGCGCCTGCAGGAAGTGGGCAAGACCTGTGTATTCAGCGAGCCGCCGTTGCGCCCGCGCCTGGCCGAGACGCTGACGGCGGGGCTGCCGGTGCGGCTGGCTGAGCTGGATGCCCTGGGCGGCACCGATCCGGTGAACGCCAAGGGCTACGAGCGCTTGCTGGAGAAGCTGGGTGCAGACCTGGCGGGGTGCCTGGAGCAGCTGTGACCCTCGTGGGAGCGGGCTTGCCCCGCGATAGCGATGGTGAAGTTGCTACCGCCATCGCGGGGCAAGCCCGCTCCCACGGTTTACAGAGCGAACGGCAACTTCAAAGCCACCTGCTGACGCATCGCCAGGCGCACTTCGAACTCCCGCGGGTCATGGATGGTGACATCCATCCCGGCAAATTCCTTGGCGGCAATCAGCCGTGACAGCCAGAAGCGCACGCACGCCAGGCGCAACATCTGCGGCCAAAGTTCGGCTTCGGCCGCGGTGAATGGCCGCAGCGCCGCATAGGCGCCCAGCAGCGCCTGGGCGCGGGGCAGGTCGATGCCGCTGTGCTCGTCCAGGCACCAGTCGTTCACGGTGATGGCGATGTCATACAGCATTGGCCCGGAGCAGGCGTTGTAGAAGTCGATCACACCGGTCAGGTGAGTGCCTTCGAACATCACGTTGTCGCGGAACAGGTCGGCGTGCAGGTTGGCCTTGGGCAAGGCGAGGATCTGCGCCTTGTGCGCGGTGATTTCGTCCAGCGCCGGTTGCAGCAGTTGTGCCTGCTCGGGGTTCAATCCCGGCAGCAGCTCGGCACCGGACGCCAGCATCCAGTCCAGGCCACGGTCGGTACGGCGCTCGATGATGTGCTCGCGGGTTGCCAGGTGGATATGCGCGAGCAACTCACCCACCTGGGCACAGTGCTGGTTGTTCGGCGCTTTCACGTGCTTGCCCGACAGCCGCGGCTGCAGCAGTGCCGGCTTGCCGCACAGCTCGCGCAGGCCATTGCCGTCACGATCACGCAGGGCATAGGGCACGGGCATGTCGGCTGTGTGCAGCACATCGAGCAGCTCGATGAAGAACGGCATGTCTTCCACCGGCCCACGCTCGACCAGTGTCAGTACGTATTCCCCTTGTTCCAGGCTGACGAAGAAATTGCTGTTCTCGGTGCCGGCGGCAATGCCCTGGAAGTCGAGCAGACGGCCCAGCTCGTAGGGCGCCAGAAAGGTTTCCAGCTCAGGCCGGGACACAGGGGTGAAGACTGACATGTTGAAAAATTGCCCATGCGGGCACTTCCGCCGGGAAGTGCCTGGTTGATAAGAACGATACGCGTTACTGGCTTACCACTCGAAGATCTTCCAGGCCGGGATCAGCATGTCCGGCTGGTCGGAACGAATGAAGTTGGCATCGGTGCCATCCGCGCGTACCAGGAAATAAGGCTTGCCGTTTTTCGGCGTGATCTTGATCGCATACAGGAAGCCGTTCTGCCGGTATTCCTGGATGGTTTTGTCGCCTTCCGTGCGAATGGTCACATCGGGATCTGCCGATGGGGCGTCGTCCGCCGCCAGGGTGACGACTGGCATGGTTGCCAACAGGCCGAGCACTAACAGGCGATTCAATGTACGCATGATAACCTAGTCCCTTTGTCGTCAATGATTCTGGCTATTCTAGCGCCGGACCCGTCGAAAAGGTTGATTCTCCTCATGAGCCAAGCGCCCCTCGTCCTGGTGGACGGTTCCTCCTACCTCTACCGTGCCTTCCACGCGCTGCCGCCGTTGACCACTTCCAAAGGCCTGCCCACCGGCGCGGTCAAGGGCGTGCTGAACATGCTCAAGAGCCTGCGCAAGCAATACCCGGACAGCCTGTTCGCGGTGGTGTTCGATGCCAAGGGCGGGACATTCCGCGACGCCATGTTCGCCGAGTACAAGGCCAACCGCCCAAGCATGCCCGACGACCTGCGGGTGCAGGTCGAGCCGCTGCACGCCAGCGTGCGAGCCCTGGGCTATCCGCTGCTGTGTGTCGAGGGTGTGGAGGCCGACGACGTGATCGGCACCCTGGCCCGCAGCAGTGCGGCCGCTGGCCGGCCGGTGATCATTTCGACCGGCGACAAGGACATGGCCCAGCTGGTGGACGGCCACGTTACGCTGGTCAACACCATGACCGGTAGCGTGCTGGACGTGGCTGGCGTGCACGAGAAGTTTGGCGTCGGTCCCGAACACATCATCGACTTCCTTGCCCTGATGGGTGACAAGGTCGACAACATCCCCGGCGTGCCAGGTGTTGGCGAAAAGACCGCTGTGGGCCTGCTGACCGGTATCGGTGGCGGGCTGAGCGATGTATACCAGAACCTGGAAAAGGTCGCGGGCCTGGCCATTCGCGGGGCCAAGACCCTGGCTGCCAAGCTTGAGGAGCATCGCGACGCGGCCTTCCTTTCCTACGAGCTGGCCACCATCAAGTGCGATGTGGAGCTGGATGTCGAGGTTGACGCCCTGGTCTGCGGCGAGCCGGACCGCGAAGCGCTGCTGGCGCTGTACACCGAGATGGAGTTCAAAAGCTGGGTCGCCGAGGTGCAGCGTGATGCTGCCCAGGCTGCTCCCAAGGGCGCCGTCACTGGCTCTGCCAGTGTTGTCGAGGCACCTGCGGCCAAGGTCGAGCCGCAGTACGAAACCATCCTTGACCAGGCGCGCTTCGATGCGTGGCTGGAGAAGCTGCGCCAGGCACCGCTGTTCGCCTTCGACACCGAAACCACGGGCCTGGATGCGCAGAAGGCGCAACTGGTCGGCCTGTCGTTCGCCATCGAGCCCAATGTGGCCGCCTACGTGCCCCTGGCCCACGACTATGAAGGCGCGCCTGCCCAGCTGGACCGCGAGGCGGTGCTGCAAAAGCTCAAGCCGCTGCTGGAAGACCCGGCCAAAGGCAAGGTCGGCCAGAACGCCAAGTACGACATCAACATCCTGGCCAACGGCAGCCCGGCCATCCAGATGCGCGGCGTGGCCTACGACACCATGCTCGAGTCCTACGTGCTCAACTCCACCGCCAGCCGTCACGACATGGATAGCCTGGCGCAGAAGTACCTGGATCACACCACCATCAGCTTCGAAGACATCGCCGGCAAGGGCGCCAAGCAGCTGACCTTCAACCAGATCCCGCTGGAGAAGGCCGGCCCTTACGCCGCCGAGGACGCCGACATTACCCTGCGCCTGCACCATGCGTTGCAGGCGCGGCTGGCCGAAACGCCGAGCGTGCTGCCGGTGCTGATGGACATCGAGATGCCGCTGGTACCGGTGCTGGCGAAGATCGAGCGCCAGGGCGCGTTGGTCGATGCCGCGCTGCTGGGGGTGCAGAGCGGTGAACTGGGGGCGAAGATGGTCGAGCTGGAGCGCGAGGCGTTCGAGCTGGCCGGCGAGGAATTCAACCTTGGCTCGCCCAAGCAACTGGGGGTGATCCTCTATGACAAGCTGGGCATGCCGGTATTGAGCAAGACCGCCAAGGGCCAGCCCTCCACCGCCGAAGCCGTACTGGACGACTTGGCCGAGCAAGGTTTCCCGCTGCCCAAGGTGCTGATGCAGTACCGCAGCCTGAGCAAACTCAAGAGCACCTACACCGACAAGCTGCCAGGGCAGATCAACCCGCGTACAGGGCGTATCCATACCTCTTACCAGCAGGCAGTCGCCGCTACCGGGCGTCTGTCGTCCAGTGACCCGAACCTGCAGAACATTCCGGTGCGCACCGCCGAAGGCCGACGCATCCGCCAGGCCTTTGTCGCAAGCCCCGGCTACAAGCTGCTGGCGGCGGACTATTCGCAGATCGAGCTGCGCATCATGGCCCACCTGGCCAAGGACGAAGGGCTGCTGCACGCGTTCCGCAATGACCTGGACGTGCACCGCGCCACCGCCGCCGAAGTTTTCGGCGTGGCCCTGGATCAAGTCACCACCGACCAGCGCCGCAGCGCCAAGGCGATCAACTTTGGGTTGATCTACGGCATGAGCGCATTCGGCCTGGCCAAGCAGATCGGTGTCGACCGCAAACAGTCCCAGGACTACATCGATCGTTACTTCGCCCGTTACCCGGGCGTGCTGGCCTACATGGAGCGCACCCGCGCCCAGGCGGCCGAGCAGGGCTTCGTCGAAACCTTGTTCGGCCGCCGCCTGTACCTGCCGGACATCAACGCCAAGAACCCGGCCCTGCGCAAAGGCGCCGAACGTACCGCGATCAACGCGCCGATGCAGGGCACGGCGGCGGACATCATCAAGCGCGCCATGGTGGCTGTGGACAACTGGCTGACCGACAGCGGGCTGGATGCGCGGGTGATCTTGCAGGTGCACGACGAACTGGTGCTGGAAGTGCGCGAGGACCTGGTGGAACAGGTCAAAGATGAAATTCGCGGCTACATGAGTGGCGCCGCCGAGCTGGACGTGCCGTTGCTGGTGGAAGTGGGCGTCGGTTCGAATTGGGACGAAGCTCACTAAACGCGGCGTGAAAGCTGTGTAGGATCTGCGGCGTGGTGTCGCGGGGCCTGGCCTTAGATCGGCTGGTTCATGAAACTATTTCAAATAGTTTTGAGGGCCTCGGAACTAATCCGGTGAACCGCCACTCAGAGTAACTGAATGGCTGGTGAAGCCTTTCGATGCTCCTATGTTGTGTTAAGTGTTGGCAGATATCTGGACCCCGCCCTAGCGGTCCGGACTTGGACCCCGAACTTCCCCCTCCCCATACGAAGTCCGGGGTTTTTTTTGCCTGCGATTCGGGGCACCGCACAGGGTGGCACGGGCTTCGCCCGTGTTCGCGGGGCAAGCCCGCTCCCACAGGGATCGCGCTAGCTTTAGCAGTTGAGCA
>NZ_VZZR01000001.1:0-34223 GCF_009650555.1 Pseudomonas sp. EMN2 | reverse complement strand
GTTCCGCATCCAGCCAGGCATCCCCTTCCAGCACGCCTTCGACGAACTGTCGGTACTGCTCGGCTGCATCCGCCACCTCACCTGCGAGGCCGAAATGGAAAACGACATGCTCGCCGGCAGTTCGGCGCGCATCCTCAGCGCCATGGCCAAGGCGCTGATCGATGACATGGAGTTGGGGTTGAATCGTTCCGGTTGATCCAATGGCCTCATCGCGGGGCAAGCCCGCTCCCACGATTGGAGTGCAGTTCACATGCGTGGGAGCGGGCTTGCCCCGCGATGGCCAAGCGAACTCTTGGCGCCCCGGCGTGTCAGTCCTCCTAGCCCGTCTAAGCTCTGTGGGTCGGCTGAATGCCCCCTGGTTCCAAGGAGGAAGGATCATGTTGCTGTTGTGGTTGCTGGTACTGGTATTGGGCGCTGCGTACCTCACGCACCGTCGCCTGCCCCCATTGCAGATCCTCGCGGCGATGGCCGCCTACACCTTTTTGATGGGCCTGTTCAGCCATGCCCCCGGCTGGCTGCTGACGCTGATCTGGGCAGTGATCGCCATCAAGGTCGCCTTCATCGCCCTGCCCGAAATGCGCCGCAAGCTGTTCACCGCGCCCGTGTTCAAGTGGTTCCAGCGCACCCTGCCGCCCATGTCGCAAACCGAACGCGAAGCCATCGACGCCGGCACCGTGTGGTGGGACGGCCACCTGTTCAGTGGCCGCCCGGACTGGAACACCCTGCTCGACTACCCCGCACCCGCACTCACCGACGAAGAACAGGCCTTCATCGACGGCCCCACCGAAGACCTCTGCGCCATGGTCAGCGACTGGCAGATCGGCCAGGACCTCGACCTGCCTCCCGAAGCCTGGGCGCACATCAAGCAGCATGGCTTCTTCGCCCTGATCATCCCCAAGGAATACGGCGGTAAGGGTTTCTCGGCCTACGCCCACTCGCAGGTGGCGATGAAACTGGCCACCCGCAGCGGCGACCTGGCCTCGACGGTGATGGTGCCCAACTCCCTGGGCCCCGCCGAACTGCTGCTGCACTACGGCACCGATGAACAGCGTAATCACTACCTGCCGCGCCTGGCCCGTGGCGACGAGATCCCCTGCTTCGCCCTCACCGGCCCGCTGGCCGGCTCCGACGCCGGCGCCATGCCCGACACGGGTATCGTCTGCAAGGGCCAATGGCATGGCGAAGAAGTCATTGGCCTGCGCCTGAACTGGGAAAAGCGCTACATCACCCTGGGCCCGGTCGCCACCTTGCTGGGCCTGGCGTTCAAAGCCTACGACCCGGACCACCTGCTCGGTGACCAGGAAGAACTGGGCATCAGCCTGGCCCTGATCCCCACCGACACCCCTGGGGTGGAAATCGGCAAGCGCCACCTGCCGCTGGGCGCCGCCTTCATGAACGGCCCCAACAGTGGCAAGGATGTGTTCGTACCATTGGAGCAGCTCATCGGTGGCCAGCAGATGCTCGGCAAGGGCTGGATGATGCTGATGAACTGCCTGTCGGTGGGCCGCTCCATCTCGCTGCCCGCCGTCGGCACCGGCGCGGCCAAGTACACCAGCCTGGTCACCGGCCAGTACGCCCGGGTTCGCGAGCAGTTCAACGTACCGCTGAACGCCTTCGAGGGCATCCAGGAGTCCCTGGCGCGCATTGGCGGCAATGCCTGGTTGATGGACAGCGCCCGCCTGCTCACCGCCAAGGCGGTGGACCTGGGCGAAAAGCCCTCGGTGCTGTCGGCGATCCTCAAGTACCACCTCACCGAGCGCGGCCGCGAGTGCATCCAGCACGCCATGGACGTGCACGGCGGCAAGGGCATCATCATGGGCCCGAACAACTACCTGGGGCGCAACTGGCAGGGCGCGCCGATCTTCATCACCGTCGAGGGGGCCAATATCCTTTCGCGCAACCTGATGATCTTCGGCCAGGGCGCCATCCGCTGCCACCCGTTCGTGCTCAGGGAAATGGCCCTGGTCGGGCGTGAGGACCATGACCACGCGCTACAAGAGTTCGACGACCTGCTGATGCAGCACATCCTGTTCGCCGCCGGCAACGCCGCCAGCACCCTGGTGCTGGGCCTTGGCCTGGGGCATTTCGAGAAGGTGCCGGGCGACGCCCTGAGCCAGGGCTATTTCCGCGCCCTCAACCGCCAGGCCGCGGCCTTCGCCCTGCTGGCCGACCTGTCGATGATGCTGCTCGGCGGCGCGCTCAAACGCCGCGAACGGCTCAGCGCCCGGCTGGGCGATGTGCTCAGTTACCTGTACCTGGCCAGCGCCGCGCTCAAGCGCTACCACGACCTGGGCGCGCCCGAGCACCTGCAGCCGCTGCTGCGCTGGGCGCTGGAGGAAAGCCTGGGCAAGGCCGAGCAGGCCCTGGACGCGCTGCTGGACAACTTCCCCAACCGTTTCGTCGGCTGCGCCCTGCGCCTGCTGGTGTTCCCGTTCGGCCGCCGCCACAGCGGGCCCAGTGACGAACTGGATGCCGAAGTGGCCGCACTGATCGGCCGCGGCAAAGGCGATGAGGCACTGGAACAAGTGCTGGCCGGCTGCTTCCGGCCACAGGCCGAGGGTGACCCGGTGGCGGCGCTGCAACGGGCCTGCGATCTGCTGGATGAGGTGGCCCCCTTGCAGGCGGTGCTGCACAAAGCACTCAAAGCGGGCACGGTGCAACCTCAACCGGGCCAGTCGGCGATCGATGCGGCGGTGCAGGCCGGTGTGTTGCAGGCGGCTGACGGGCAACGCCTGCAGGCCACCGAGCAGGCCAGGCGGGCGGTGATCGATGTGGATGCGTTCGAGAAGGATCAGCTGCTATCCGTACCGGGTAGAGTTCGCTGACCCCATCGCGGGGCAAGTCGCAGCGGCGAACCGCCGCTCCCACAAGTGGCTGTGGGAGCGGGCTTGCCCCGCGATTGGCGTATACTGCGCCCCTGTTTAGAACCACCGAGGACCACCCCATGGCCAACCCCCAACTGGACTACCACCTGCAACTGCTGCACCACCTGCGCACCATCCTGGCCGCGCTGGGCGAGGCCGAGCAGGTGCCCGAGGAGAGCCACGCCCTGTTCCTCGAACGCTACGACGAACTGCTGACCCTGCTCCCGCAAGACCCGCTCGAAAGCCAATACCTGGGCCAGGACCTGCTGTGCCAGGTGATCCAGCGCTACCCGCAGATCGCCCACCTGGTGCCACGCGACCTGCTGTGGTTCTTCGGGGGTGACTGCCTGCACTTCATGCCGGATGAAGAGCTGGCGCTGTATCAGCAGTTGGAGGAGCGCCGTTACGAAGCCGAACAGAACGACGAACCGTTCGACTGGCACCAGGAAAAACAACTGTTGAGTCACAACGGCCAGGGCAACACGCACTGATTCGCAAAACGCCCCACCCTACCGCGTGGGGCGTTCTTTCCTAATACAGCTGTATATTTTCTGCCTAAACTTCGAGCTCCCTTACTTACAAATTCACCAGAAAATCCTTATTTATTTATACTGCCTCCCACAACCACGAACCAAGAATCACATAACAAAATCAGAATTAACCTACCAGCAATACAACTTAGCCTCTCGCATAAAAATATATAAAGCCCAGCACACCAAGACCCATTGCGAAACAAAAAACGTCCTCTATAAGATGCCCGCCGAGACAACGAACACTCGCAGAGATCCACTAACTCTTCGACTACTTTCTTGCCTCGCAATCAATTATCAATTTACTCAGATAAAGGACATCTTCATGAAGAAGTCGTTGCTTGCCCTTTCCGCCGGTCTTGTTTTCAGCGTTGCTGGCACTTCCGCCTTTGCCACCAACATTATGTTCCAGGGCAAGATTACCGCCGCTACCTGCCCGATCGAAGTCAGCCCGCCTGGCGGTGGCGTCGGCAATGCCGTACCGATGGGTGAAGTGGCAGCCTCCGCCTTCAGCGCCGCCGGCCAGGAATACAACAGGACCAACTTCGAACTGGTCGTACCGGATGACGCCAACTGTATGGCCACCACTAACAAAGCAAAAGTGACCTTCAGCGGCGACGCCGATACAGCGGGCGACTACTTCGCGGTCACGAATACCAGCGATGGCGCCCGCGGCGTGGTCATTGCCATGCGCGACGTTAAGGGCAAATTGATTAAACCAGGTGCCGAGTCCGATGAGTTCGACCTCAACGTCGGTGCTGAAACTCGCCTGCGCTTCTCGGCGACCTATCGATCGACAGTCGCAGCAGTCACTGCCGGTGCCGCCAACGCCGATGTCGCCTTCACCGTGGCCATCAATTGATCCTCTCGGGCCGGGACATGCCTGGCCCGGTGCAATGACCCCTTGAAGCCTCCAGGCGCGCACTCGCGCCTGGATCTCGGAGCCCCACTTCATGCCCGGCAACTATCTACCGGCGGCCTGCCTGCGCGCGTCATTCAGGCACAGCGTGGCCTTGCTGCTGCTTGCCCTGCCCTTCACCGCCAGCCACGCAGCCTTGACCTTGAGCAGCACCCGGATCGTCTTCGACAGTGACAAGAGCAGCACGTCGATCATTATTCGCAACCCCAGCAAACAACCTTACGCGGTACAAACCTGGGTCAATACCGTTGACGACAACGCCACGGTCGCCGTGCCCTTTCTGGTGGTACCGCAATTGTTTCGCCTGAGCCCTGGCCAGGCACAACAGGTACAGATAAACAGATTGCCCAACCACTTGCCCAACGACCGTGAGTCGCTGTTCTTCTTCAATGCCCAGGAAATCCCCCAGGCCAACAAAGAGGCCGGCAACGTCCTGAACATTGCCTTGCGCACCCGTATCAAGTTGTTCTACCGCCCGCAGCAGATAAAAGGCTCGCCATCAGGGCATCTCAAGCAACTCGAATTCTCCCTGCATGACAAAGATGGTCAGCCACACCTTCAGGTCAACAACCCGACGCCCTTCCATTTCACCTTCAGCCGCCTGGAAATCAGCGACAAAGGCCAACAGAAGGCCGTGAAGGCGATCGACATGGTTGCGCCCTTCGCCCAACAAACCTATCCGGCACCCGGCATCAAACCTGGCGCAGGGCTGCAGGTGCGTTTTTCGATCATCAACGACTTCGGCGGCTACAGCGAACCCGTGACCCAGCCGATCAGCCTGGCGCGCTAGGGCAGCTACGCACGTTCAGCAAGGATTCCCGCACATGCAAATCTCTTTGCGGCGTTGGCGTGTCGAATGCAGCCAACGCCCCGTACTTCCGTGCCTGTTCGCCGGCATCACGGCGGCACTGATGGACATCCCGGTCGGGCGCGCCGAAGCCGAGTTCCAAAGCGGCTTTCTCCGCCAGATGCCTGGGCAGGCCGAGCACATCGGTGCCTGGGCCCTCGACGCACTCGCCGAGGATCGACCGCTGGTGCCTGGCCCTTATCAAGTGCAGGTGCTGGTCAACCTGCTGCCCGTCGGGCGGTACACCCTCGAATTCACACCCGCCGACGACGGAGGGCTGCAACCGTGCCTTCCCGCGGCTCAACTTGCCGACTGGGGCCTGCGGCTCGAGGCGCTGGAAGACCTCGACGCCGCGCAAACCGCCTGCCTCGACCTGACCCGAACGGTGCCGGGGGCACAGGTGACTTTCACCCCCAGCCAACTGCAACTGGCGATCTCCATCCCGCAGATCGCCCTGCGCCGCGAAGTGGCCGGCCATGTTGCCCCCGAGCACTGGGACAGCGGCATCAACGCCGCCTTCATCAACTACCAGGCCTCCACCCAACAAGGCCAGAGCCGCTACCGTGGGCACTACGCCAGCCACGACCTGTACCTCAACAGCGGCCTCAACCTGGGGCCGTGGCGCCTGCGCAGCACCCAGTCGTGGCGCCGTGACGACCAGGGCGACACGGCCTGGACCCGCGGCCAGACCTACGCCCAGCGCGACCTGCCGGGCACTCATGCCAACCTGACCCTGGGCGAGACCTTCACCGACAGCGACGTGTTTCGCGGGGTCCCCATCACCGGCCTGCGCATCGCCTCGGACCTGTCGATGCTGCCGGACGCACAGCAGGGATACGCGCCGATCATCCGCGGCGTGGCGCGCAGCCGTTCGAAGCTGGAAATCTGGCAGAACGGATACCCGATCTACTCCACCTATGTCAGCCAGGGTCCCTACGCCATCGACGACCTGAGCACCGCTGGCAGCGGTGAACTGGAGGTGGTGCTCACCGAGGAAGACGGCCAGGTGCAGCGTTACACCCAGCCCTACGCCACCCTCGCCAACCAACTGCGCCAGGGCGTCTGGCGCTACAGCGCCACGCTGGGGCGCTACAATCCGGCCAGCAGCCAGGAGACGCCACTGCTGTGGCAAGGCACCCTGGCCATGGGCACGCACTGGAATGCCACGCTGTATGGCGGGGTCATGGCCAGCGAATATTACCGGGCCGCCGCGTTGGGCATCAGCAAAGACCTGGGCAGCATCGGCGCCCTGGCTTTCGATGTCACCCGCTCACTCGCCGAGTTCGACCACGACGGCGACGTACAGGGCATGAGCTACGCACTGCGTTACGGCAAGACCTTCAATACCCAGACCAGCCTGCGCTTCGCCGGCTATCGCTACTCGACGCCCGGCTATCGGGACTTCGACGAAGCCGTGCGCCAGCGCGAGATGAGCGGCCGCTTCCAGGGCAGTCGCCGCAGCCGCCTGGAAGCCTCACTGCACCAGCGCCTGTACCAGAGCAGTTCGCTGACCCTGACCCTGTCGCAACAGGACTACTGGCAGCGCATGGAACCTCAGCGCCAGTACCAGCTCAACTTCAGCACCCAGCACCGCGGCGTGACCTACAACCTGTTCGCCTCGCAATCGCTGACCGACCGGCGCGGCAGCGACCGGCAGTTCGGTCTCAGCCTGTCGCTGCCGCTGGACATCGGCCACTCCTCGCGCGCCAGCTTCGACCTGCGCAACAGCGGCCAGGGCTACAGCCAGCGGGCCTCCCTCAGCGGCAGCAGCAGCGAGTCGACCAGCTACAACGCCAGCTTCAGCCAAGACCCGCAGCACAACAAAGCCGCCAGCCTGGCGTTCGGCTACCGGGGCTCGCATGCCTCGCTGGGCGCAGGCTTAACCGAAGCGCACGACTACCGCAACCTGTCGCTCAATGCCACCGGCGCGCTGCTGGTACATGGCCAGGGCATGACCTTCGGCCCCTACATGGGCGATACCGCCGGGCTGATCGAAGTGCCCGACGTCGCCGGCGTGGGCCTGCTCAATGCCGCCGGCACGCGCACCAACGCGCGTGGCTTCGCCATCGTCCCGTCGCTGCAGCCGTACCGGCGCAATGCCCTGGAGCTGAACACCGACCGGGTCGGCATGGAAGTGCAGATCGACAACGGCACCGCGCAGGTGGTCCCGCGCCGTGGCGCGGTGATCAAGCACCGTTTCGATGCGCGCCGCGTCGCGCGCCTGGTACTGACGCTGCATGACGCCCAAGGCCAGCCACTGCCCTTCGGGGCCCAGGTGCACGACAGCGAAGGCGTGGCGCTGGGCATGGTAGGCCAAGCCGGCCAGGTGTTGCTCGCCACCCACGATGAGCCCCAGCAGTTGCACGTCAGCTGGGGCGAACAGGCCGACAGCAGCTGCCGGTTGGCCCTGGAGCCCAAGTCCATCGCCTTGCTCGAAGGTTACCGCTTGCACCACCAGGCCTGCCTCTAGTCAACACCATACGCGCGGCCTGCCCTTGCCTTGCAGCCGCGCCAGGAACCCCATTATGAAAGCGATCAAGAACACCTTGCGCCACGTGCTGATGGCGGGCCTTGCATGGCCGGCTGCCCAGGCGCTGGCTTCCACCACCGAGTGCACGCTCGGCCCCCGGACCGGGGCCCAGCAGAAAGTCTACGTGCGCGACATGGGCACCCTGTACATTGCACGCGATGCCAAGGCAGGCAGCGTGATTGGCCCTGAGGGCGTGATGGAGATCACTCCGGACCAGAACAACCTGAGCCTGGACTGCCAAGCCTACGGCCAGCGGATAAACTTCGACTTCAGGGAAACCCACGGTGTGTTACCGCTTCCCCCCCTCGTCAACGGGCGCACCATGAACGGTTTAATGATCAGGACCAACGTGCCCGGCATCAGTGCACTGGTGCAACTGGGGATCCCGTTCACAGGCTCTGCGACCGGGTGGATACCCATTGGCCCACCCTACGTGCCGTTCACTGCCTACCACGAGCAAGTCGTGCTCTCAGGCCCGCAGTTGCTGAGCCTGCGTAACAGGGTCACGCTGGTGAAAACCGGTAACCTGGCACCGGGCCAGCACCAGGTGGATGGCACGCTGTTCACAGGGCACCTGGACTGGGGCGGCATGGGCCAGGTACTGGACTTCACCCTCAGGGCGACGGTGATCCAGAGCCAGTGCAGCCTGATCGGCGACCCGGTCAGCGCCAACCCGGTGCAGCTGGGCGAGTGGAGCATCGAGGATTTCAAAGGGCCAGGCTTCACCACCCCGGCGGTCCCCTTCCACATTCGCCTGAGCGACTGCCAGGTCGACCCGGACCCAGGCAACCTGACCCACGCCATCCTAGAGCTCAACGGCATCGACGGCTCGGCGCCCATCGGGCCGAATGGCGACGTGTTCAGCCTGACCCACGACTCCGATGCCAGTGGCGTGGGTATCCAGATGCTGCACAACGGTATACCGCTGCAGCTTGACAAGGAGGAGGACCTGATCGCACTGCAGGACGGCAACATGCAGCTTGACTTCCAGGCCCGTTTCTATCAGATCGAACCGAGCGATCGAGTGCGCGCCGGTGTCGCCAGGGGCGCGCTGAACTTCACCCTACGCTACCGCTAGCGGCCTTCTTGGGAGGCTTGCTCGCAGGCTTTTTCGCAGGCTTGCTCGCAGCCTTTTTCGCAGGCTTCTTCGTCGCTTGCGTCGTGCCCGACAGGATGTTTTCGGGGTCGTAGTGATAACTGCAGTGCTGGCCGTCGGGGGTGTCGACGCTGAGCAGGCGGTTGAGCCCGTCGTAGTACAGCTCGCGCCCTTGCTCGTCGCTGATCAGGTTACCGTTGGGGTCGTAGTGCAGTTCGATGTCGGGGCCAGGTGGGACATTGTGGCTGTTGACTATCTTGCTCAACTGCACCGGATCGGTGTTTTTGAACTCGTACACCGTGCGCTGGAACTTGCTGTCGGGATCAAGGGTAATCACCATAGTGATGTTGTCCAGCCCGTCGAAAACGAAGGTCTGCTGGGCGATGACCATGCCAGACGGATCCACCGGTGCCAGCGGGCCCGTACAGGTATAGATCGTCAAACGCCCGCGCTTATCGTATTGGTAGGTTTCATGGCGCAACTCGGTAGCCTTGCCTGCGGCAGCACCCTTGGGAAGCTCAGTGAGGGTGCGGTATTCCAGGCAATCGAACTGCTCATAGCTCTGCTTGAGCGTCTGCACGGTGTCGCCGAAGTCGAAGGTGCGCAGTACCTCCCGATCGAACGCGTCGTACACGAGCGTAGTGACCAACTGCCGGCCACTTTCAAGGTCCACGGTGGTGGTGCTTTGCAGGCGGCTCAGCAGGTCATAGGTGAAGGTGGCCGACAGCAGTGGCTGGGTCTGCCGAGCTGTCGTGCGCTGCAGTCGCTGACGCTGCGCAGACGCGGGCGCTGCGTACAAGGTGGTCTGCTCGAGGCGCCCGTAGGCGTCGTATTCATACAGTTGCGTCTGGCCCTGCACATCCACATAGGCGCGCAGGCGGCTGCGGTAGCTGTGGTCATAGGTCATTTCGAACGCGCCGCCCTGGCCTTCCAGGGTGCGCTTCTCGGTCTTGAGGTCGCCGTTGCTGAAATAGGTGCGGTCTACCGCCTGCCCAGGCTCTTCACAATGCATCAGCCTGGCATTGTGCTTGTCATGGCTGTAGTTCGCCGGTGTACCGGCCAGCAACCGGTACACCGGTTCCTCGCCTAGAACCGGCAGGTAGGAGTATGCCACCTCTGTCCCGTCAGGCGCCGTGACGGTGTGGGGCTGGCGCTGACCGGGGGCGTAGCTGAATGTCTGCACCCGCCCCCCGGTGGTTGCACTGGTGCGCCGACCAAGCCCGTCGAAGGTCTGTTCACCCAGCAACCTGGCGTTTGCAAAACTGCCGCCAACGCGGATGCTGACCGGCAGGTCTTCCCGGCTGTGGCGTGCGTAGGTGCGATAGACCTTGTTGTTGCCGTCCGCCAGATGATGCTCCAGCTGGCGATCGAAGGGGTCGTGGACGAACGACTCGACCCGCTGCGTCGCGCCGGTGCCCAGGGTTTGCTTGCTGATACGCCCCAGCCCGTCATGCTCGTTGACTTGCAGGATGGTGCGCTGGCCTGCCAGGTCCAGGCGTTCGATCCGGATCGGTTGCTCGAACAGGTTCAAATCGGTTTGCACAGTACCGCTGAGCTTCTTCGGATTTCCCTTTTCATCCAAAATCTCTGCACGCTCGCGCCATTCGAAGCGCACCGGGCCGGCGCTGGATGCCACCTGGTCGGTCATCTGCACCGCAGTGACACCCTCCGGGCCAGTGACGCTGTATCGCTCACCCCAGTCGTCGTAGGCGTAGCGGCTGGTCAGCTCCAGCAACTGATCACCCAGCCAATCGATCTCGGTTTCTTCGACCAGTTGCCCCAATTCATCGTAGCGGCCTCGGTAGATAGGCCGCGAGGCGCCGGCGAAGGTGGCGCTGTCGATGTCTTCGCGCGCTTCGCTGACCACCCGGCTGAGGCCGTCGAACAGGGTGTGGGTCTCGACCTGCTTGACGTCGTAGGCCCACTGCTGGGCCTGTTCGTTGTCATAGGCGCAGAGGAAGTACCTGTAGTGCCGGAACGCCTCGTAGTCGGTGCCCGGCGCCACCGTCTCACGGGTCACCCGGCGCAGGGCATCGTACTGGTAGCGGATCTCGACGTCGTTGTCGTCACGGTTGAGCAGCGGTTCGCCGGTTTGCAGGTCGTGGTGCAACAGGATGTGCTTCAACTCGCCATCGTAGCCCTTGATGTTTTCGTCGGTCTGCAACGCGCCTGTACCTGCCGGTTTGCTGTACTGGTAGCTGCTGCTGGTGGGTAGGAAGGTGCCAGCCACCTCCCCCGGATATCTCAGGGTCTTGTTGGACAACCGCCCATACACGTAGGGCAAAACGTTGGTTTGCCTGTGATAGGTGTAGACGGTTTCTTCCAGCAAGGCATCTGAGTTGTCGGCATCCAGCAATTGCTCGCTTTCGACCAGCACCCATGGTTCTTCGAGGTCATTGCCCAAGGGCGTCAATGCCGTGTAGCGGTAGTACTGCTTGAGCGTGGCCGCCGCCCCTTGCCCGCTGGCGGCGGGGGTGACCGTCCTGGTTTTGAGGTGGCGCACGAAGCCACGGCCGTCACCGGGGTAGCCTGCTTCAGGCGCCTGATACCAGGTTTGCGTCTCCAGCACCCCGTTGGCCTGCAACCGCGTCAGCACATTGCCGTGGTTGTCGTGGCTGCTGTGCACCCTTTCCTCACGCAGCTTGGTGGGTTGGCTCATGAGCGACCAGCGCTTGAGCTCCAGTATCGGCAACTGGAAGCTGGGCGGCTGGGCGTCGAACCCGCCGCCGTTCTGGGCATACGTGGTGATGTCCTCCCGTACATTGTCGCCCTGCACGGTCCGTTGGCTGGTCAGCAGGTGAAAACGGTTGAACGTGCGGGTGATTACCCGCACAGGCTTCTTGTCCACCAGCCAGGACTCGATCGACCCGTAGGTGTAGTTGGCGGCCACCTGATAGAGGTTATCGAGCCCGTCGGGGTTCCACGGCACGCTGCTGCCACCGCCGAGGAAATTGCTGACGCCGGGGTACTCGTACGTCACCTCCATCGCCGGCTGGCCGAAGCCCGGTGCGGTCTGGTGCCGGGTGACTCGCGGCAAGTTGGCCAGCCCGGCACTTGACGGGAATTCATGGCCAAGGTCCTCGTAGAGCAGCGATTCGTGGCCGCCGTAAGGCGTGTGGATTTCGCTCAGGCACAGCAGCCCGCGTACCTCACGGTAGCTGAAGGTCCAGCACGCCTGGTTGGCAGTGGGCAGGATGATCTTGCTGACCCGATTGTCGGCCCCGCTCAAGGTCATCGCATAGCGGGCCAGCGGCCCGCCGTCGCTCCCGCCGAACGGGTAGCAGAGCAGTTCGACAAGGCTGCCCTGGCGCTCGATGCCCAGCAACTGGTCGCTGGCGTCGCTGACCGTGCTGAGCCGCATGTGCTCGATCTGCCAGGGCTGATAGGCCAGGTACAGGACATGCCCCAGCGGTGAATGCAGCTCCACCGGCAGGGCCACTTCGGCCTGTTGCCCGCCCATCACCTGCAGCACCTCTTCAAGGCCCGAGCGGTGCACCACACGGTAGCGCCTGGCACCGCCCGGCCCTGGTGGGTCACGGTACAGGTCGAATTGCCGGAGCTTCTGCTCGCGCATCAGCAGGCGATCGTTCGACTCGCCGGTGACCTTGTAGCTTTCGCCGCTGCTCAAGGTCACCACCTGGTTGCGCTCGCGCAGTTGCGTCAGTTGCAGGTTCCAGCCCTTGCCGTAACCGGAATCCACGGTATTCAAGGGGCTGTAGAACAGGGCCAGCTCGAAGTCCGGGCCCTGCAGGTCGTTGCCCTTGAGTTCGGGCAGTTTGATCGCCACCGTGTACTGACCGGTGCGCGGGTCTACGCCACTTTCAACGTAGGATGAAAAGTTGAAGGCGTTGGAATGTACGGAGGTAGAAGCAGCCATGGCACGCACTCGCAATTGAAAAAATTGAACTTCGGCAACGTTTTTCAACGCTTTTTCGGTGACTCTGGCGGCCAGATCTGCATGCACGAAAGCTTGCCTGGAATCTGGTCGGGATTTTCGTTGTCATGTACTTTCCGAACGCCAATCGTTACGAGGCCGCCCGTTGCTGTAGTGCGAATATCCTGCAGGGATTTCCAATACGATGTGATCGGATGCTTTATCGCCTCTACGCGCAGCTCCCAGCTGGTGCCGTCGCAATCGTCATCGTTTTGAAAAGCCACGGTGGTGGGCGAAGGCACATTGACGAAGCGGAAGTACCGAACCTGATCGTTCTTGCAATTAGTGTTTTTCAGGTATACCGTTTTTTGCGGTGCTCCAGCTGCCGGCACCGGTACGGAACAATGATTACCATCGGGCATATCATTTATTAATTTTTCCGACATTTCGATGGTCCCCATTTCGGTGGTCCTCGCCGCCATGGCGGGGAGCGCCAGCGGGCTGACTGCCATCGTCACCAGCAACCCGCCCAGCAAACCCAGCAGGCAAACTGTCTTTGTGTTCATCACATCACTCCTCGCTGTCGCTGATTCGGACAATGGTTGCGTTACCCTGCGCGGACGGACGTGATGGCACGCTGTGCACCAGCACATTGCGGTCGCCGATGGTGGCGGACGGCAGGTAGTCGATCTGGAGCAGGTGCTCGTTGGCCCGGTTGTCGCGCAGGCGAATGAGCATCGGTTGGGACATGTTCGTGTAAGCCTGGGTGTCCCAGACTGCATCCAGCCGCCGGTTCGTGTTGCGGAAGTTGACAATCACCAGCAGGCTAGCCTCGTACTGGGTCCTTACCGGCCTTTCGAAATCCGTACGCCCCAGCAAAGCCCCCATTTTGCTATCGAAACTCACTTTGGTAGGCATGGGCTGCCCATGGTTCTGGAAGATGTAACCGGTGTAGCTGTGGTACGTCTGGTTCCCGTAGGGGCTCTCCCAGCGCGCCATCGAGGTGTTCAGCGTCTGCGGGTCCGAGCTTTCAGGCTGCGTGAGAAATTCCGCGGTATAGAACGTGCCATCACGGAAATCGAACAGCCAGTAGTCTTCGGTCACCGGGTGCAGGTCGAAGGCATCGTCTTCCGGGTCGAAAGGCGGTGTGTCGTCGTCGCCGCTGCCGCCGCCATCCACCCGCCGGCGAATCACGGTGTAATCCGTGGCTTTGAACGGTTCCGGCGTGCGCACAAACACCTCGATGGTCGCATTGGCATGGGCGGTGGCATTGGAGTAGAACCACTCGCCGGTATCCTTCTGGAAGCCTGCGTAGAACACCTGCGAACCAGATGAGCCGCGCCGCAGCAGGTAGAGGACCTGGCGGATGGTTCGGTCCTCGGCGCCCTGTGGCATGGGCTCGGCGCCCGGCATCGGGTCGCTTTCATTGGCCAGCACGAAGTCGTTCCTACTCCGGCTGGTTCGCCACACGTAGCCTTCATCCGGTGAGATCCCGTCCTCGCCTTCGGCCAGGGTGGCGATTTCCTGCCCGGAGGCACGGTCAAACAGCCTCAGGCTGGCGATCTCGTCGACGCTCAACTTGTAGTCCTGACCATTCACCGCCTGGGTTTCCACGGTGATCTCCACTTCCAGTTGCTGGTAGCCACTGGAGCCGACCCTGCCGCGGGTGCCGCTGAGGCTCTTGCCGACGGTGAGGGTGAACAGGTTCAGCGATCTCCAGGTATCCGCTGCTGCCAGGCTGGTCTCCTTCAGTACGCTGTAGCCGGTGGCGAACAGCACGCCGTTGTGCACCACTTCGCAGGCCACCACGTTGCTTTGCGACGGCTGTTGCGTGGAAGCCTGGAACAGCCCCGAGGGGCTGACGCTGCCAGGGCCGGCCAGTACCCGCCAACGCCGGGGCTGGTTGGGCATGATGCGGTTGACGTCGTTCAGTTGGGTGGTGCCGCCATGGGCCATGCTCGGCACGAACGACGGAGCCAGGCCCACCAGCGGCTGGCCGTTGGCCAGGATCAGCGCGGCGTCGCGCTGCTCGCCCGCGCTGGCCTGCACCTGTTGCACCGCCAGCACACGGTGCCGGGTGTGCGGGTGCGGGACGAACCTGGCGCTCTTGTCGTCCAGGGCCGCCAGCTCGCCGAGACGGGGCTCCAGCAGCTCGAAGGATGCGGCGCCAGGGCCTGCGTTCCACACATCCAGCCCTTGATCCTGTTGCTGCGGGCGATAGGCCCCTGCACTGGGGGTCACCAACAGCGCTTCTGCCAGGACATGCAGCCGAGCCGCCGCGCGGTAAGTGATGCTCGGCTTGGCATGCTCGGCAGTGACGATCACCGTCACCACTTCGCGGCCCATGTCGCCTGCCAGGGGTGCCTTGTACAGGCCTTGGCCGCTGATGGTGCCGTGGCCAGCGGCGGTATGGCTCTGCGGGCTGACGACGTGCCATGACGTCGCCTCGACCGGGATGCCATTACCGTCAAGCAGGGTGAACTGCTGGCTGCCTCCCGCCGCGATCACTGCCCCCAGCGCCGGCGTCAGGGTAAAGTGGCTCAGCGTCGGGTCGATGTTGCCGAACAATGCCCGGTCCAGCGGCGTGTGGTCCTCTTTTTTGACAAAGGCGTTGAGCTGCGGGAACAACAGGCGGGCCAGCAATTCCAGGCCGTGCTCCGAGGCGTAGCCGAGCAGGTCTTTGTGCAGCACCAGGGTGGCGGAAAAATCGCCATCGGGGATCAGGTAAGGGAAGCTGTCATCCGGCAAGTTGCCGCTGCTGGCCAGGCCGCGCAGCTTG
Source organism: Pseudomonas sp. EMN2 (assembly GCF_009650555.1). Lineage (NCBI taxonomy): Bacteria > Pseudomonadati > Pseudomonadota > Gammaproteobacteria > Pseudomonadales > Pseudomonadaceae > Pseudomonas > Pseudomonas sp. EMN2. Next base: position 18,784 of record NZ_VZZR01000001.1, on the reverse strand, counting down.
ATGAAAACCAGCACCGCGCCATCGCCATGGTTGAGCGCGCCGCGCACCTTGGCACCGGGTGCCGCCTGGGTGCGAATGATGAAGCGGATGGGGGCCAGCTCGTCGTAATGGCTGCAGTCAATGGTACCGAGTTCGAACACCGCATAGCGAGCCGACAGCCCATGCATCCACTTTTCCAGTGCTGCAATCAGCTGGGGGTAGAGCTTGCTGTCGTGCTCGAACAGGTTGCTGGCAAAGCGCGCACCGTGGGCCAGGTTGAGCGTCACCCGGCCATAGCGGTCGATCTCACCGGTCATGGTTTCCAGGTCGAGCTCCAGCTCCACCCAAAGCCCTTGCGCCTCTGTCACCACGGTACTGCTGACCAGCCGCCCGGTGGTGATGATATCGCCACTGACAAGGTTCAGCCTGAGCAAGGCCTTCGAGCCACTGAGCGAGGCATTGCTGAACGACAGCAATGGCGCGCCGAACCCCAGGCGTTGCAATTCGACACCGTCGCCTGGCATGTCGCTGGCCAGCTTTTGCGTGAATGGCGGCAGGTAGCTGTTGTCCACCAGGCGGGCCAGGTACTGTTGCTCGAGCAGGTTGTTGAGCCGTGAACGGCTGTAGGCGGCGACCGCGCCCCAGCCCAGGGTGATCGGGCCTTGGCGCATGCGCGCCAGCAATTGCGCCATAGAATTGGACATGGCGTCACTCTCCTGAAAGTTGTGATTTGCCGGCGCGCAGGCCCGCCGGCTGGTGAATACGGTGCAGAGCGTCGAAATGCAGCTTCAGCGGGAGCGGCAGGATCAGGTGGCCTTCGTAGAGAAGCTCCCACCCCCCCTCCATGTACTCCCACTTGGCGGTGATCAGCGCGAAGCGTGCTGTGCCTGTAGACGGCGGGGTGTACAGCCCCCCAGGCGACAAGTCGCCTGAATCGGCGGTCTGCAGTGTCCACTCGACGTTCGTCATGACCTGGCCGTTGACCCGCCCCCGCAACTGCAAGCTGCCACCGGACAGCTGCTCACTTTCCACAAGCAGTTCAGGCCGACGCTGGCGCACCAGCACATGCACCATGGCCGTCTCACCGGTTTGCGCGTTCTGCACCTTGACCTGATCGAGCACATAGGTCCGTTTGTCGGCAACCAGACTGCCGGCGGTGTAGGTGCAGCGCTTGCCATCCTCATCGGGTCGCAACGAGCCACGCCCCTCGGCCTCAGGGTCGAGAAGCTTCCACTCCAGCTTGCCGCTCAGGGTGCCAGCGCTCAGGGTCAGCTGATCTTCGATGTAGCACACCTGGATCAGCGGGTTGACCGTCAACCCGGCCAGCACCACCGTCACCATGCTGGTGCTGCGCTGCCCGCTGAAGGGGTCGGTGGCCACCACCCGAACACGCGCCAGCTGCCCACCCATGGCGTGGGCCGGCGGGGCGCGGTACTGGCCCTCGGCATCGATGCGGCCAATATCGCCGGCGTTGCCGGGCAGCCCTTCCAACGTCCAGATCACTCCCTCGCGGGCTGGTTCGACGCTGAAGGTATGGCGCTGCCCCGGGGCTAACAGTTGCGGTGGGTCAACGACACGGAAAAACGCCGTGCTGTGCTGGTTGGCGAACAACGCCATGCCGTTCGGCAGCTCGAAATGGAAAGGGGTGAAGCGGTAATCGGCGGCCAACGGCATGTGTTCGATCAACTGCTCGGGCACCGCCGCACTGAGCTTTTTCGCCAAGCCCTCGAGCACCGCCTGCTTGATCAGAAAGGCGACGAACGCATTGATCTCACGCAGCGCCGCATCACTCAAACCACCCGGCAAGCCGCTGACCGGCGTGACTTCGGCCGTTTGCTCCCAGGGCCACAGCACTTGCCCCAGCAGCAAGCAGCCAGCGCTTTCTGCGGCGCTGGGCTTGACCAGGTGGAACAACGTACGCAGGTCAAAACGGAAGGTGGCCGTGGCGCTCTGCCAGAAGCCGCCGTTGTTGGCCTTGTAGCTGAACGACAAGGTGCAGTAGGAGGCCCAGCGCTGACGCACTTCGTCCACATCGAATTCGACGCTCAATGGCCCCGCGAAGGCTTGCTGGGATGCCAACTCGCGGCTGTCGTCCGTGGCGCAGCAACAGCAGGTGCTGCCCAGTGTTCGTTCGGCCATGCCGGCCGCTGCGGGCGCTCCGCTCACCGGAATGACAAACTCCTCGCTGCGAAACGCATAGGCGCTACCCTGGTATTCACAGGGGTAGACCCGCAGTTGCCCGGCCTTGGCGTCCAGGCGCAGCAGGGTCTGGTCCTGGTCATGCTGCGCCTCGAACGTGCCCCCTTCGAGCATCTGCTCCAGGCCCTGGGCATAGGCGGCACGGTGCAGCAAACGGGACGACAGCAGCAGTGTGGCGTTGACCGGCTGCTGCAGGCCATCGGCCAGCAGGAACGGGAAGTTCGACTGCTCGGTGGGAAAGTCACCTACTGGCCCGTTGTTCACGCCGGCGAACACCACCAACGCCGCCTTGCCATCGGCCTTGCTGACGTGGGTGCGTACCGCACTGTAGCGAATGCCCAGGTACGGGTTGCCCGGCAGCGCCTGGAAGTCCACCAGCGGGTAGACGCGCCTGGCAATGTCCAGGCCGCTGACGAAGGCCATGAAGAAGCGCCCCGCTTCCAGGCGCTGCTGCAAGCCGCCGCCGAGGTCGAGCTCGGTATCGATGCCATCGAGCAGGTCGACGCTCACGCCTTGTGCATCGGCGGTCAGCGCCAATTCCTGGCGTACCCACAAGGGGTCCAGCGGATCATGCACTGCCAGGCCCATCAGGCCCTCGGTCTTGTCCATGATCAGCTGGGTGCCGCCCTCCAGGGTGATGGCCTGGCGAACCTTGGGCGACTCGTAGGCGGCTTTCAGGTCGTCGAGCTGCGGCGGGCCCATACGGTAACCCGAGAGCACGTGGGTGATCTCCGTTCCCGGAACGGCGATCTCCCCTTCGATATCGCCCAAGGCACTGCCTTCGCGACTGTAGTGCGCCATCTGCACCAGGTTGTTGGCTTGCTCCGAGTGCATGGCCAGGGTGTAGTCCCAGTTCAGGTGGCTGGGGTGCTCTTTCATCCAGGCCAGAAGAGTGGCCAGATCGTTGGTAGCCATGGTTAATTCCTGTTTGACTTATGATGGGGCCCGCCTATTCAGCGGCGCCGGTCAACCTGCGTACCGCCAGTTGCCCGGCCTGTTCGAGGGTCTGGTAGGCGGCGCTGTGCTCAGCCAGGGGCAGCGGCAGTACGATGAAACCCTCGAAGAGGAACGGGCCCGCAGCCCATGAGGCATGCACCACACAGAACGGCTCCGTACTGGCGCTGTCGGCCTGGTAATAGAAGCCGGCAGCGTCCTGGCCGGACGTACCTGGACCATGCACCACCGAAAGCTCGCTGGCGCCCACCTGGCCAGCTGTGGAGAGCGCCAGCCAGACCTGCCCCGAGTGCAGGTCCTGCTTGACTACCACCACGTCCACGGGGCGCTTTTCGGTCATCTGGGTGATCATGCACAGCGTGCGCTGCTCGTTGGTCTGGCTGTTGCGCACCTCGACCTGCTCGACCACGAACGCCTTGCCGGTGAGGTTGCCGCCTGGGATGTAGGTGTTGGATTGGCCCGTGGCATGGGCCAGGCGGCCATGGGGCGCGGCGCCGAGGACCTTCCAGCGCAGCTCGCCCTGGCCCACGTGCCCGGCCTTGAGGCTGACACCGGCATCGCCCACCTGGCATACCTCCACCAGCGGGCTCAGGCTGAGGGCGTTCTTCACCACGCTGACCAGCGCCGAGGCGCTGTAGCCGGTGGACGGGTCGGTGGCGGTGATGCGCACGCGGGTGAAGGCGCCCTGGATGCCACTGGCCGGCGGGGCCTGGTACATGGCCTTGTCGAAGCTGCCGGGGGCGTCGCTGGAGCCTTCGACTGATTCGGCCGACCAGGTGATGTTTGCCTTTGCAGGGACAGTGGCGAATTGCAGCTTGCTACCGTGGGCGATGACTTTTTCGAGAGGGGTGATGGTGAAGGTGGTCGACTTCGGGTTGACGTGGCCAAAGGTGGCTACATCGCGGGGCAGGTGCTGCTCTGTCGGCACTAACGCTTCGCCGAAGTTGAGCTTGAGGGTTTGCGCCACCACATTAGATGTAGGGATATCAATGCTCAGGTCCTTGGCGATAGCCTCCTTCAGCGCTGGGAGGGTTCCATGTTGTGGAACTAAGACAAGCGCTTCCCAAAGCATGAGATATACAAAAGCACGGTGTCCGTCACTGTAAGGCGTTCCAACTTCCACGCCTGGCGGCAACGGCTCGCGACGCCTAATATCATAATCCAGCTCCCAAGCAATATCAGCATCTGCCCAGAATGCGTCCAGCCTAAGAACGCCTCCCTGAGTATTGATGATCGTCCAACTCGCTGAAAGACCAATAAATAAATCAGCCTCCCAGGCGACCTCCATAGCCTTGGCATTAAGGTGTGGATACGGTGGTATCTCCCAATATCGAACCACATCAAGAATCGCAGCAAAATAACACATCATATCAATGCTAACTTTATCACCGACAAGTGTCAGCGACAAAACATCCTTCAGCGGAATCCTGACAGCCGGAATAGATATCGCCATGTCACAGATAAAGACACCATGCTCCCAATAATCACGACTATAATGTCCAGATTCCAACTCCATCCAACCAGATACAGCCGTAGCAATCAGATCATCGCCGCGAGTTTCAAACCTGAATGCCAAATCACGAAAGTGAGCACGCGGTAAACTCCTAGTCAACGCAGCCAGGATTACCCGCTTTTTTTCCAGCAATACTGATGCCGAGAATCCGGCATTATCGGAGGGGATCAGGTAGCGATAATCCGGCCCCGGCACCACCGTTTGCTGGCCATTGTTGCCAACCATCCTCACCAACCCCAGCACAGCCCCGTCCACATCCGGCTGATCGACGCCGGCCGCTGGGGCGAATGCAGCGCTCGGGTTGCGCTGGGTACGAAGGCGGAAACTCTCCGGTTGCAACAGCTCATCCGGCCCCCGTTCGATGGCCCCAAGCGACCACACCCGCTTTTCAACGGGCAGCGCACGAAACAGCTCCTTGAAAAAGTCCCCGCCTAATTGCCGTATCCGGTTGGAGTCGGAAAACGTCAGCACGAAGTTATCGCTGTTGCGCAAGTCGAGCATGATCCTGCCATCGTCATCCACATACCCCGGCACATCGCTCAATTCCAGCTTCAGGCTCAACTCCGGCCCCACCAACGGGTCCAGCGAATCGATACGTCGCGGGTACCAATGCGCACCGGCTTGTTTCAAGTCGACCTGGTTACCCCCGACAATCTTCATGCGCAGGCTGGCCTTGGAACTGGTGATATCGACGTTGTCGAACGACAGCCGCGGGTGGTCCAGCACGAAGTTCTGCATGTACACCTTGTAGCCATTTTCCGCCGCCGTTTCACCATTCACTGGCGGCAAATAGGAAGTGGTCTTGAACCGGCGGATATATTCCTGGGTCAGCAAGGCATCAGCCTTGGCCTTGTCGATGGCAAACACCATATCGTTACCCAGCAAGCGGCCAGGTTCCTTCAGCCAGTTCAACAACTCGGCTTTTGAGTTAGTTGTCATATACACCTCTGCTGGACATGTTCTTTCAGTTGACCAATGTGATATCCACCGAGCGGAAGTCCCGCCAGGTTTCGCCGTCATCAAAACTTGCCTGCACCGATACCCTGAACTGCTGGTTCAACTTCAACCCCTGCAAGTACGCCTTGCTTATGAAACCCACGATTTCACTGTCGTAGTACTCGTCCTCGGTCACTTCGGTACCCTGCGGGCGAATTTCGAACCGGACCGTTTTCTCGCTGTGCGGCACGCCCTTGCGGCGTTTGGCTCTTCGCGGCACGCCCTCGGCGTGCATGCCCAGGTATTGCCCTGGGGCCATGAAGGGCCATGAGCCCAGCCGGCAGCGGCACCCCGCGGCCGGTACCTGGGCCAGCGACAGTCGTTGGTTCACGACCCCGTCCAATTGCACCAACGGGTAGCTGGCCGCTTCGTAGTCCGCCACCCGCAAGTCGAACTCGGCCGAGGCCTGGGCTGCCTGGCCGGGCTTGGTCACCGTGTAATACACCCACAACCGGCGGCCGAAGTTGGCGGCCATGGCCGCCCTGGGTACCGAGAAGCGCTTCGTGTAGCCGGGATCCGGCGTGCCGATGACCATGTTGCCAGTACTGCCGTGGCCCTCCCAGTGCACGCGCAGAGTACCGCCATCAATCACCGCGTCATCGGGCACGCTCACCTGCGCCCCTGACCCCAAGTTCTGTGGGTATACCGTGCCCTGGTGCGGCTCGTCGCCGGCCTCGGGCTTGGCATCGCGAATGATCGGCAAGGGCAGGTACAGGGGCCGTTGCAACGACACGGTCAGTGCCTGCGAATGGCGCTGCGCGCCATGCCGGGCGAACGCGTAGCTGAAGGTGACCTTCTGCCCGCGGTTGACTTCACTCTGCAGCCAGGCACGGTCCAGGAAGAACGCGATCCGCCCGCTGTCGACCGAACTGGCGTCAGCACGGAAGGTGCGCAGTTCGAGATTGGGCCCCTCGGCGTACAGCAGCAGCGAATCTCCCAGTTCGAGTTCGGGGTAGTTTTCGCCGATCAGCCATACACCGTCTCGGTAGGCATTGTCATCCGGGTCAAGCTGGTCGCCCACAAGCCCTGGAATGCTGGGGGCCGCCAGCAGCGGTGCTGCGGGTGGATCTCTAAAGACGATGGAAAAGCGCTGTTCGGGCGAATAGGTGAGCGTGCCGTTGTCGTACTCGATGCAGTACTGCAGGTAACCAATGCCGAACATGTACGGGTACACATCGCCGTGGCCCAGGCGCCAAAGCAACGGTTGGCCCACTTCGGCGGCACTTACCACGTGCACCAGCTTGACCTCGCTACCTTCCGAGCCGTTTGCGTCCCAGGGACGCCAGAACAGGGTCAGGCGCTGCCCTACCGCCATGGCCGCGTAGGGTGGGGTAACCGCCAGCACCCCGGCGGGGTTCAGCGCATCCACATCGATGACCAGGTCGTGGGCATCGCGCAACTGCGCAACTTCCGGTTTCCACATCGGCAAGGCTGGCCGGTCGATGAAGAAGTAGCGGCGCAGGGACTCGTCCCCTACAGGCTGCCCAGCCTGGTCGAGGCGCTGGAAGGAATAGAACACTATCCCCCCGCTGAGCGGCGTGAGCACGCTGTTGGGGATGCGGAACATCCAGCGCCCGGCACCGTCCAGCGCATCCACATCGCGTTCGCCGAACAAGTCGCTGACTTCGCCGCTCGCGCCGCGACCCCGCCAGTTGATCAGCACCAGATCGTTCGGTGCGATGTTTTGGTAGGTAATCCAGGTTTCGAGCGGGCCGCCCCCCAGGGCAGCCAGACTGACCGAGTTGGTTCGCGGGTCCAGATGAGCAACGTCCGGCATGTCCATGTAGCACCCCAAGTGGTAATGGGTTATTCAATGGACCGAAGTTATAACGACGTTGGTTCAGGCTGACACCTGACAAAACTGCTAGGTGCCAGTGCGCGCCAAGTTGATTAGTGTTTATCCAACAGGCGGTCCATGCACCGCACACACTGAGTATCCATTCACTGCGCAAGTGAGAGGCTCCCATGAGTTCGGAATCTTCCGTGCACTCCAACGCCTTCAACTTCATGAGTTTCATGGAGAGCGGTGTAGACAACCGCACCGGGCAATACACGCTTTCAATCAAACTTCCGGACCTGGGGGCAAACTTTTTCCAGGGCCCGAACTTTGAACTGGCACTGAACTTCAACCCGCTCAACACCATCGATTCGGGATGGGGCAGAGGTTGGAACCTGCAACTGACGCAATACACCGAGCATAACGGCATGCTCACCACCTTTACCGGTGAGTCGTTCAAGGTCAGCGGCGCAGAGGGCACGCGCTTGCACATGCCCGAGCAGAAGCTTGTGCACTTTCATTTGTACACCGAGCCTGCCGGCCCGGGCGGGGCCCGGCGCTATCGCGTGGTGCACCGTTCCGGGCTGGTGGAAATCCTCGAGGTAATGGGCAGCCAGCGGGGGTTGATCGCCCTGCCGGTGGAGGTGTATTCGCCCCAGGGGCACAAGCTGGCGCTGAGCTACACCCCGTTCAACCCCGAGTATGTGATGCTTGCTGCGGTGCGTGACGGGAGTGACCAGATCCTGCTGGAAATCGAGCGCGAAAGCGGCCAGGTGGAGTTTCGCGAGCGCCCCTACCAGGGCCCCGAAGGCGAACCGGTAGCCACCTACAAGATGATCCTGCAGGAAGCGGACAGGCGAGTCACTTCGATCGTCCTGCCAAGCGCCGAACAGGCCAGCTGGCGCTTTGTCTACCGCGACGTGCTGGGCCATGTTTGCCTGGAGCAGGTCACCACACCGACTGGCGCGCGTGAATACCTGCAATACACCGATGGCGGCCACCTGTTCCCCGGCAACAGCCGCCCGCCACTGCCGCGGGTGACCCGCCACACGGTCGAACCGGGCCTGGGCCAGGTAGCGTTCCAGACCAACTACAGCTACCCGAGCGGCAACTTCCTGGGCCATGGCACGACGATCCCCTGGAGCGACGATGGCCTGGACAACCTGTACAAGCACACCGGGAACTACCAGTACCAGACCGTGCAGAGCCTGTGCGATGCCAGCAACCGCGAGTTGAAAAGCATCACCCGCACCTTCAACCGCTTCCACCTGCCGGTGTCGGTCCGCACGGTCCAGAACGGCAGCATCCACGAGCTCATGACCACCTACGACCTGAAAGACAACCTGCCTTTCGCGCAGCAGGTGGCCACCCTGCAATTGCCCATCGCGGAGCAGACCCGCTGGAGCAAGGACGGCCACACGCCGCCCAGCCGCCTGGAAACCCTATTGACCCAATACGATAGCCATGGCAACACGGTCTGGCGTAAACAGCCCAACGGCGTGATCGAGCGCAGCATCTGGTTCGAACCGCAGGCAGAAGACGGTTTTCCCGGCGACCCCTACGGTTTCAAGCGCTACCTCAAGAGCAAGACCGTCACCCCATCGCCCGACGGCGAGCAGGGAGCGCCCGAACTGGTGCACACCTATACCTACCGCCAATTGCCCGCGCTGGCCGGCCACACCACCCAGCTGGAGCCTTGGCTCGCCGAACACAGCCAGACCCTGTCGCACCAGGGGCAAACCCTGCAACATACCCTCAACCGTTACGTCGATGCCCCCGGCAGCAGCCTGCTGCATGGCCGGCTGTACCAACAGGTGCGCACGCTGGGCAAGCTACAGACCACCACCCAGTACCATTTCAAGGCCTTGACCGACGAATTGAGTGGGCACCCGGTGCTGGAGACCACCACCGAGCTGCTCGGCTACGACGGCACCGAGCGCTCCAGCGTGCAGCGGCGCTCGCTGCTGCTGGGCGAGACCGTGTTCGAACGCGACGAGAACGGTGTGCACCTGCAGCGCGAGCATGACGCCTTGCGCCGGGTCACCCGCGAGTGGGTGTCGCCAGGCACCGATTACGCCGCGAGCAAGCTGTATACCTACACCCTCTGCGCCAACCACGGTGACATTGCCAGGCAGTGGGTCCGCAACGCCCGCGGGGTCACCACCCTGACCGAGCTGGATGGCCTGGGCCGGATCGTCAAAGAGAGCCGGGACAACATCCACGAGCAGCGCCCCGACACGTTTTTCGAGCTGCTGACGGTAGCCTACGACGCCTTGGGTAACCGCGTGAGCGAAACGCACACCGACTGGCTCAAGGGCACCCGGCTGCTGACCTTGACAACCGGCTACCGGTATGACGATTGGGGCGAGCAGTGCTGCGTGATCGGCCCCGATGGGGTCGAGGAGCACGACGCGCTCGACCCCATCGGTAGCTCGTTCCATGCAGGGCCGGTGCGCCGTAGCTGGCGCGAAGGCGGCACGCTCGATGTACGCACCAGCGCCATCACCCTGCGCGGCAGCAACACGCGAGTCACGCAGCGTGCCAGGGTAAAGAGCGCCAACCGCGAAACCTGGCTCAACCTGTTCGAAAAGCCGGTGAAAGTCAGGCGCCTGAATGCGCTGGGCGACCCCCTTGCCGAACGCACCTACCTGTACGACGGCCTGGGGCGCACGCTCGAGGAAACCGACGAGCGCCGCCACACCACCACATTCAGCTATGACCCCTGGGATCGCATGCTCAGCACCCTGCTGCCGGAGGGCACGCGCCTGAGCAGAACCTACGCCGAACACAGCAGCGAAGACCTGCCCGCCAGCCTGGTGGTGACCCCGGCCAACGTCAACCTGCCAGCCCGCCAGATCGGTGAGCAGTACCACGACGGCCTCGACCGGCTGATTGGCGTCAGCAGTGGAAAACGCGTCGAGTACTTCCAGTTCCGCGAAGGCGAAAGCCAGCCTCGCTGGCACATCACCCCGGCAGGCAAACGCATCGAACTGGATTACAACCTGCAGCTGACCAATGAGCCGATCAGCTACAGCGCCCCGGACGATCCGGCCAGTTTCACCTACGACAAGGTCAGCGCCCGCCTGCAAACCAGCCAGAACCCGCAAGGCACGCGCAGCTTCGACTACAACCTGGCCAACCAGCTGGTCGCCGAGCACTGGGATGAACCGGGCGGCAAACGCTGGAGTACGACCCACGAGAGTTCGGTGAGCGACCGGCTCATCAACACTTACGAAGCCAATGGCGTCGCCACCCAATACACACACGACTCGTATGGTCGCTTGCAGGTCAAGCACCAGGGGGACGTGCAGGTGCAATTCGCATACGACGAGCTTGGCCGGCTGAAACTGCTGACCAGCACGGACCTGGCCAGCGCCAGCAGCCTTGAAACCCATATCGAATACGACGACCAGGACCGCGAAACAATGCGCACCTGGCGCCAGGCCGGCCAGGCCGAACGCACGCTCGAGCAAAGCTGGGCGGACGACAACTTGCTGCAAGGCCGGCACCTGCGCCAGGCGGGTGTTTCGCTGCTGGAGGAAAGCTTCGAATACGACGGCCGCGCCCGCCTGATCAAGCATGAGTGCAATGGCCCGGAGCTGCCTGTGGATGCACAAGGTCGGCAAATGACCAGCCAGGTATTCGGCTTTGATGCCTACGACAACATCAACATGACCTTCACTACTTTCGCCGCAGAGCCAAGCCGCGAGCTGGCGCTGTTCAGCTATGCCGAAAGCGACCCCTGCCAGCTGATCGGTATCGACTACTCCCCACCGCGCAACGAACCGAACCCCAGGTTCAGCTACGACGCCAACGGCAACCTGACCCGCGACGAGCGCGGCCGCCAGTTGCACTACGACAGCCAGAACCGCCTGCTGGGCATCGACCAGGCCAGCAACAGCTACCGCTACGACGCCGGCGGCCTGCTGGTCGCCAGCGCCAGCGGCACGGGCGCGCAAAACCTGCGCCTGTATGACGGAGCGCAACTGCGCATGGCGGTAAGCAACGGCCTGCAAACGCTGTACTGCCACCATGGCGAGCAGCCCCTGGGGCAGCAGCAAAGCGGCCCTGACGCGCAGCCGCCGCTACTGCTGCACACCAGCGCCAGCCACAGCGTAGTCGCCGAAAGCCTGGGCACGGCGCTGCGCAGCAGCCGCTACAGCGCCTATGGCGAGCACCACAGCGAACAACCCGTGGATTGCGCGCTGGGCTACAACGGCGAGGCCTTCGACCCGGACAGCGGCTGGTACCTGCTGGGCAATGGCTACCGCGCCTACAACCCGGTGTTGATGCGCTTCCACAGCCCGGATGCGCTCAGCCCGTTCGGCGCGGGTGGGCTGAACTACTACGGGTATTGCCACGGCAACCCGGTGACCTTCCGCGACCCGACCGGGCATTACAGCGTTGGTTTTAGCGGGACCAGCCAGACACGGGAGGAGTTGGAGCGGACGAGTTCATGGGCGGGACCGCAGGTCAGTCTCGCATCCATAATCGTGCCTATTGTGACTACGGTGATTACCCTCGCGCTTATCGCCATTACAGTGCTTACTGCGGGAACGGCTGCGCCGGCGACTGGGCCTGCGATGGCGGGTGTAATTTCAGCAGGTTCAACCGCAACTGCAGCATCCACCACTACGACTATTGCAGGCGTAGCCGTGTCGGCAGCCACGGCAGCGACCCTCAAGAAGATAGTCTTAGCCAGCCTTATAAGCTCTACCGTGGTGGGGATTGCGAGCTCGACCATGTCCGTTGAGGCCCAGTTGTCAGGCAGTGAGGATAGAATGAAAGTCGCGGAATACCTCAACTACGCGGCACTAATCTTAGCCCTGCCCGCAATGGTCATATCCCCCTTAACTTCAGTAAAAGCAATTACCCCTGCAACTTCTGCAAAAGCATTCACCCCGCTCGTCACTAGATCTGGATCATCTGCATCACTGCTCGACAAAGCCTATGCCATACAGAATGACATTTCCATGAATAGCAGCTTCCGCATGCCTAAAGCTTTATCACGTCAAGCCACCAGAGTGCGGACTGGCGCAGCAATAGATCTACGATCGTGAAATATTGAAATTCACAACCTAAACACCCAAGCCAGTTCATCACCAACCTGAAACAACCAATTACAGATACCATCGGAAATTTAACACCGCCAAGAGATCGATAACCAACCACATCATTACCGGAGCAACTTGTTCAACACGATGTAGTTAACTGTTCACCTGGAGAAACCCATGAGCAAATCAAGTGCTACTTCCAAGAAACGCAACCGCGCCGAACAAGTCCGCCAACAAATCAACAAACTGAAGTTCATCCGACAACTCGGCATCCGCATGTCCGTCGGCGCCCCCGAAGTACCCGTCATCATCGACCAGAGCGACGGCACCTTGCCTCACCAGGCCCTGGACAACGACCTGCTGATCATGATTCCGCCCTGGACATTCCTGCCCGATAATCCGGCCTACGGTTTCGAAACACTGCAGCTGCAATATTCATTGACCGGTGTTGAGCCGAGTTTCGTGGATATCGGCCCGCTGGAACGCCTGGATGCCCCGATACTGCCCGAGCAGTTTCCTCACTATATGGCATTCCCTCAGGCACAACTGCCTCGCGACGGCAGGCTGTGGATCCGCTACCGCCACGTGAACTACGCCGACCAGCCGAGCACCTCCAGCAGCATCGCGCTGATCTGCGACAGCACGCCCCCTTGGGGCAGCAGCGAACCCCCTCTGGCCGAATTGCCACCTGACCCCATCAACGAAACCTACCTGGGGCAGCATCCCGATGGCGTCGAAGTGACCCTGCCCATCTACCCGGCCCCGCAAGGGGGCGATTTCTTCCAGCTCTACTACCTGGAGAAACTGCCCGAAGACCTGGGTGATTTCGGCCAGTCCGCCGCCTCCGGAGCCATCGCTCCCGACCGCAAGACCAGCATCCCGACAGAACTGATCCGCCGCCTCGGCGATGGCCATCACCTGGTGGTCTATCTGTTGTACGACAAGGCCGGCAACCGTAGCCGAATCTCCCTGCCGGCCTACCTTGACGTGGTACTTGGCGAAGAGCCCGCAGCCCTGCTGCCTCCAGAAGTCCCCCTGGCAAGGGACGACAACATCATCGACTTCAAGGATGCGCAACAGGGGGTTTACCTGGAGATCCCCGAGTACCAGCACCACAAGAGCACGGATTTGATACGGGCCAAATGGGGCAGCCAGACCCTGCCTGATGTACCGGTGGGCACGCAGCCATTTCCGCTTGTCATGAAGGTGGACAAGGACGTTCTGCATGCAGCGTTCGGCAACTCCCCCGTACCTGTATCTACCAAAGTCGAATACAGCGTGATGCGCGGCCAGACGGCCTACGGACCGCAGGAGATCATTATCGACGTTGACTTCACCATTGCCGGCCCACCTCGCCCCGACCCGGACCCGGACTGGCCAAATCCGATCAACCCGGCTTTGTTGAGCCCCAGCGTGCGCAGCGCTTCGGGGCTGGACAACCATCTGGTCAGAGCCGACAACGGCCAACCTGCGCAACTGACGTTCGAACTCTACACAGGTGCGCAGACTGGGCAAGTAGTGGATTTCTACTGGGGCCGCAGGCTGGTGGAGAGCGCTCGGCACACCATCGACATGGGTACTCCAGGTGCGAGCAGGACGGTGTCCATCCCGTGGGCAGATATCGAAGCCGCAGGCAACCACGCAGCCCCTGGCCTGGAGGTCTATTACACCGTACGCGCCGCCGAGGATGCACTCAACGAGCAGCAATCGAACCCGCGCCTGGTCATCGTCGAAGCCATCGACATGACCCCTGGCATCCCGACATTCGAGGGGCTCAGCGAGAACGGGTGGCTGAACTGCAACTCACTGTGGGAGCCCGACAACGACCAGCCGGCGTTCAGGGTCAAGATCCCTGCTTGCAGTCACCTCAAAGTGCAGCCTGGCGCGCAGATCACGCTGGAATGGGTAGCCTTCGATGCCATCGTGGCTGGCAATCCGATTCCCAATCTGGGAGACCCGGAAACCATCACCCTGGACGAAACCATGATCAACGAGGGGTTCATCTGGCGCATTGAGCCCTATGCGACCCGCATCAAGCCGATCTTCGACGTTGCCCCCCTGGCTGCGCGGGGCGAGGTGCGCTACTCGATAGCCTTGCTCCAGGACCCGTCGCCCTGGGCACGCAACAGGCTCAGCCTTTCCAACAATGAAACGGGCGGCCATTGCCTGGCGCCCATCAGAAAATGAACGCAATGCAGCGGCGGTCAGCTCGAGGGCCGTCGCTGCCTACTGCGCAACGTAAGACTTAGCACTAGCACGAATAAGGTAATTCCTACACCAAAAGCTCATTTCGATATTTACCCTACGGCGCTCACTGATCCGTAGCTCGCAAAGAAGAGAAGGGTCCTACAGACACAGTAATTTCGATGAGAAACACCATGCCAAGCAACGTGCGCCACTCCCCCGCCCTACCCCGCCTGAACCGGCTCGCCCTGCTCAGCCCCCTGCTGTTCGCCACCTCGGCCTGGGCCCAGACCAACATCATCGTCGACACCCTGATTGACGCCGGCACGGCACTGGACAGCTACCGTGTCGTCGGCCCCGCCACCCTGACCGGCAACGGCGCCGCCACCCTGCAGATTTCGGCGGAAGCAGGCTCGAGCGTGGTCCTGTCCGACAGCCAGGTCAACGCACAACCCAATGCCACCGGCTTGTCCTTGATCGGCGCCAGCGCCATCCTGCAGCGCACCAGCGTCACCAGTGATGCACGCGGCCTGGGCCTGAACTCGGGCGCCAGCGCCCTGATCATCGACAGCACCATCGAGGGCGGCGATCAGGGTGCCCTGATCAACGCAAGCCAAGCCACGCTGCAAGGCAGCGAATTGCGTGGCACCAAGGCCAACAGCGCAGGAGCGCAGTTGTTCAGCGGCACCCTGGTCGCCACCCAGGGAAGCGTCATCAGTGGTGGCGCCAACGGTGTACGCGTTCGTGAAAACCAAGGCCCCGACGGCTCCCGGCTGGTCATCGACAACAGCCTGGTAGAGGGGCGCAGCGGTTCGGCCATCCTGGTGGGTGGGCTGGGTACGCCGGCGTCAGCCAGTATCGAAGTGCTCAATGGCTCAACCCTGAGCGGGGGCAACGGCGTATTGCTGGAGGTCAGCGGCAACAGCTCGGCCGACCTGCGGGTCAACGACAGCCAACTGGTGGGCGATATCGTCGCCGCAGCCGGCGGTACGGCCAACGTGCTGCTGGAAAATGGCGCCACGCTCAAAGGGCGCCTGAAGAACGTTGCCAGCCTCGGGCTCGACAGCGGCGCCGAATGGACCATGGTCGAAGACAGCCAGGTCGGCGACCTGACCCTGAACGACGGTGCGGTGCGCTTCGGCGGGCCTGGTGAGTTCTTCACCCTGTCGGTGGACAACCTCGCAGGCAACGGCACCTTCATCATGGAGGCCAATTTCGCTGCCGGGCAGGCGGACCACCTCGAAATCACCGGCACGGCCACCGGTAGCCACGGCCTGCTGATCAGCAGCAGCGGCAGCGATCCACTGAATGACACCAGCCTGCATGTGGTTCATGCCGCCGCAGGCGATGCGCAGTTCTCGCTGGTCGGCGGCCCGGTGGACCTGGGCGCCTACGCCTATGACCTGGTACAACGCGGGCCCAACGACTGGTTCCTGGACGCCAGCACCCGCACCCTCAGTTCCGGCACGCAGACGGTCATGGCGCTCGGCAACGTGACACCGACCATCTGGTACGGCGAACTCGCCACCCTGCGCAGCCGCATGGGCGAAGTACGCCGCAACCCCCAGCAGAGCGGCGGCTGGGTGCGCACCTACGCCAACCGCCACGATATCTCGGCCACCACCGGCGCTGCGTACCAGCAACAGCAGCATGGCCTGTCGATCGGTGCCGATACGCCCTTGGCCATCGGCGATGGCAACTGGCTGGTGGGCGTCACGGCGGGATACAGCACCTCCGACCTGAGCCTGGTACGCGGCTCGTCGGCCACGGTCGACAGCTATCACGCCGGCGCCTACGCCACCTGGCTCGACCCCGACAGCGGCTACTACCTCGATGCAGTCGCACGACTCAATCGCTTCCGGCACAAGGCCGACGTACACCTGAGTGACGGCCGCAAGGCCAAGGGCGACTACGCCAACCTGGGTGCCGGGGTATCCGTGGAAATCGGCCGGCAATTGGCACTGGCCGACGACTGGTTCGTCGAACCCTTCGCTCAGCTCTCGGGCCTTGTGGTCGAGGGCAAGGCCTACACGCTGGACAACGGCATGCGCGCCGAAAGCGAGGCCACCCGCTCGCTGCTTGCCAAGGCTGGCGCCACCGTCGGGCGCACCATCAAGGCCGGTGAAAACCACAGCATTCAACCCTACCTGCGAGTGGCGGCCGTGCATGAATTCGTCAATGACAACCAGGTCAAGGTCAACTCGAACCGCTTCAACAATGACTTGTCAGGCTCGCGCGGCGAAGTCGGGGTCGGCGTGGCGGTTGCCTGGACCGAGAAGTGGCAGGCCCATGCCGATTTCGACTACAGCAACGGCCGCAAGATAGAACAGCCCTGGGGCGTCAACTTCGGGGTGCGTTACAACTGGTGATTTCAACCAAAGGAAGGCCGAGCGGCCTTCCTTTTTTTTGTCAGTTCAGCCCCCGGAGAACGCTCATGGCGAGCAAACAACGTACAACCCGAACACAGCGCGAACGCCCGAACAGGCATATGGACAGCCCGATAGGCCTGGTCCCCCCCAGCATCCCGGACCTGGTGCCAGACATAGAGGGCCAGATACCTAATGTGGTGTCGTTCCGAGCAACTTTCCTGCCGCTACGCGTCGAGTTTGCGATGTGGCCATTCTCGATGCCCAGCGAGGACACCCCCGAATATGTCTTCCTCTACCGCAAGCAGGAACTGCTTGCGCAGAAGGTCTGGACCCAACCCGTCAAGCCCGACGAACTGTTCGTCCTGATCCCCCCTCATTACCTGTACGAGGGGTATCACGAGTTGCACTACGTAGTCAGGGCATTCAACGATACCGAGGCACCTTCACTCCCGCTGACCTTGTATGTCGACAAGACGCCTCCTTTGCTCAACCTGGATGACGATCGACTGCAATTCCCCGACGAAGTCATTCGTGATGGTGTCACCGAAATGTACCTGGAGTACAACAACGACATACTCATCGGCACCGTCCCGCCCTATCTCGGCGCCGAGCCGGGCGATACCCTCAAGTGGTTCTGGAGCGATGACCCGGCCGGGCAGGACATCGTCGGGATCAAGGTGCTGGGCAAAGATGATGTCGAACTGCTGGATGCAAAGCGCATGCGACAGATCGCACGCCGACACGTCAAGGTCAAGGACATGCAGTTTCACAGCATCAGCAAACCCATTGAGCTTGAGTTTCCGGGTAGCGCCATACGCCGATTGGGCAAGGGCAGCCGCTTCTCCCGTTATGAAGTGCAAGACCGGGCAGGCACGACCGTGCAACGCTCGCTGGCACGCACACTGATGTCGGACCCGTCGCCAGAGGCACGTGCGTTCGCCCCTCCACGCATCAAGCAGGCACAGGGCAGCGAGCACTTCAGTACGTTGCTGCCACGCGATGCGACCGGCGGGGTGACACTGGTGATTCCCGACAGCGCAGTCATCCGGCCGGACGAGCACTTTCATGTCTACTGGGGTACACCCGCAACCCCAGGCGCGTTCGACACCAGCACCCCGGTGGAGCCCGGCTCACGCGAATACCCGATTCCCAAAAGGAGCATCGCGCCCTACATGCGCCAGCAAGTTCCGGTGTATTACGAGATCATCAGAAACGGGCAAAAAGTGGACGAGTCAGGCAAGCACTACGTGACAGTGAGGGTGATCGAAGGCCTTCCGTACGTGCAATGCGTCAATATCCAATCCGCCGAGTTGAACCTGCGAAACCTGACAGGGAACGCCATGTTCACCCTCGACGACTGGCCGTTTCGTGACACCTCGCAGTACGTCAACGCCTGGATCGACAGTATCGAGAGGGCCGATGTGTCCAATTCGATACGCTTGAGCATCGCCGACCAGGTGCCGGTGACCACTGAAGCAGGCAGGATGCAGCTGGGTTCTGTCACCCCCGCAGAGCTGCAGAAACTGGCGCTCAACTATCAGTTCCGAGTGTCGGTGGAAGTGTCGTTCGACAACAAGGCCAGTTGGTTGAAGTTCCCGAGCATCGAGGCCGTGCTGGTGGACCGTGCGCCTTGATACAAGCAAAAAAAAACGCCACTCCGAAGAGTGGCGTTTTTCATGTTTGGAGCGGGAAACGAGACTCGAACTCGCGACCCCGACCTTGGCAAGGTCGTGCTCTACCAACTGAGCTATTCCCGCAT
>NZ_VZZR01000130.1:0-8833 GCF_009650555.1 Pseudomonas sp. EMN2 | reverse complement strand
CCAACGCAAACACCTGCGCCGCACTCAACCTAGCCGCCAGGCGCATCCCCAACCGCGGCGTCAGCAGCATCGCCACGGCAAACGGCAACATCCCCGCCCCCGCTTCAAGCGCCGACAGTTGCAACCCGTTCTGCAAGTACAGCGGCAACAAAGTCATCATCACCTGGGCACAAGCGGCATAAGCGAACATCCCCAGCAAGGCGCCAATGAACCGCCCACTGCGCATCAGTTGCAGATCGATCATGGGCCGTGCTTGGCTGCGCTCGACCATCACGAACAAGCCAAACAAAAAGGCTGCAATCACCAACCGCCCCAAGGTAGGCGCGCTATCCCAGCCGACCCGATTGGCGTCGATCAACGCCCAGATCAGGTACCCCAGGCTACCGGCGAAGGTCAGGCTACCCAGCGGATCAAGCCGGGCAGCAGCGCTATCGCGGGACTCTTCGACACTGCGCAGCACCATCAGCGCCAGCACGGCCACCAGCGGCAGGTTGATGTAAAAGATCCAGCGCCAGCCCAGGGTACTGGCGATCAGCCCGCCGAGCAGCGGCGCAAAGGTGATGGTGGCCCCCATGCAGGCGCCCCAGAAGGCCCAAGCGCGCAGCCGTGCTTCGGGCTCATGGAAGCGGTGGCCGATGGCAGCCAGGGCGGCGGTGAGCAGCAGCGCAGCGCCCACGCCTTTACCGGCACGGGCCAGGTCGAGCCACAACAGGTTCGGCGCAGCACCGCAGGCCAGGGAAGCCAGGCCGAACAGTGCCAGCCCAAGCAGCAGCATGCGCCGTCGGCCAAAGCGGTCGGCCAGGCTGCCGGCGGGCAGCAGGCAGGCGGCGAAGGCCAGCAGGTAAGCGCTGACCACCCATTCGATGTCGGCGAACGAGCCGGACAGGTCGCGGGCGATGCTGGGCAGGCTGACGGCGACGATGTTGGTGTCGAGGATGATCAGGGCGCACACGGCCGAGGCGGTGAACAGGGTGAAACGCGCAGAAGCGGGGGTGGACATGGCAAGGCTCCAGGGGGCGTCATCGCGGACCGCGAGATGCCCCGCGATGGCATTGAGGCTCGGCCGGTCATCGGGCTTTGCCGCCGCGACGCCAGCCTTGTAGTGTTGCCCTCACCATAACGCCGCCGGGCGCGGGGCTTGTTAGCCGCCACGTCCTGCGTCATTAGCCCCCGGCTAACGAGGCCCCATGGAAATCCGCCACTTCCGCTACTTTCTCAGCGTCGCCCGCCACGGCCATTTCACCCGTGCGGCCGAGCAGCTGGGCATCGCACCGCCCACCCTCAGCCGGCAGATCCAGGACATGGAGAAAGCGCTGGGTGTGCTGCTGTTCCAGCGCAGCCAGCGCGAGGTACGCCTGACCGCCGCGGGCGAAGCCTTGCGTGTGGAAGCCGAGCAGGCGGTGCGCCAGTTCGACGCCGCGCAACTCAGCGCGCAGCGCGCCGCACGTGGCGACAGTGGGCGCATCGAGCTGGGCTATGTGGCTTCGGCGGCCTACTCCGGTACCTTGCAACAGCAAGTGACCCGGTTCAGTGAGGCCCACCCCGGCGTGCATCTGAATATTCGCGAGGCGCCAATGGATGCGCTGCCAGCGCAGGTGCTCGACGGTCAACTGGACCTGGCCTACGTACGCTCACCGATGGAACTGCCGGACGGGCTGGAGGCGATTCCCCTGCATGAAGAAGGCTTCGTCCTGGCGCTGCCCGCCGGCTCGCGCCTGAACGAGCTCAAGCAGCTCCCGGCCACGCGCCTGGCCAATGAAACCTTCATCCTCCCCGAGCAGATCTCCGGCACGCTGGAGGTCGCCGCACAGGGTGGTTTCGTCCCACGCCTGGGGCCGCAGCCGGGCAGCCTGGTGGCGGTGATCACCCTGGTATCGCTGGGCCAGGGCGTTGCAGTGGTGCCGGAATCAGTGGTGCGGCGGATCAACTTGCCGCAGGTGAACTACCGGGCTGTCGAGGATTGCCGGGCGAGTTCGTGGTTGAGCCTGTTGCACCGGCGCTTCGAGAAGTCACCGGCCGTCGCCCGCTATATCGAGGCCGTGCGCTCGGCATCCAGCGCGTAGAACTCCTGCAGCTTGGCCTGCAGCAGGGCCTTGTCCGGCAGGCGGGTCTGGTATTCGGCAATCAGCGCGGGCGACAGGCTGCGGTTCAGTGCGTACTCCACCACTTCATCGTCCTTGCTGGCGCACAGCAGCACGCCGATGGCGGGGTTCTCGTGGGCTTTGCGTTCGTTGCGGTCGAGGGCTTCGAGATAGAAATCCAGCTTGCCCAGGTACTCGGGCTCGAAGCGCCCCACCTTCAGTTCAATGGCCACCAGGCAGTTGAGGCCACGGTGGAAGAACAACAGGTCGAGGGCGAAGTCACGGCCGCCCACTTGCAACGGATAGTGCGAGCCGACGAAGCAGAAGTCGCGGCCCAGCTCGACCAGAAAGTCCTTGAGGCGGCCGAGCAACCCTTGGTGCAGGTCAGCCTCGGCGTGCCCGCCCGAGAGGCCGAGAAACTCGATCATGTAGGCATCGCGGAACACCTCCAGGGCCGCCGGATGGGCCTGGGTGAGCGCTGCCGATGCCTTGGCCGGTTGCGTCACGCTGCGCTCGAACAGCGCGGCCTTGAGTTGGCGCTCAAGCTCACGGCTCGACCACTTCTCCTGCGCTGCCATACGCAAGTAGAACTCACGCTCTTCGGGGAGTTTGCACTGGCTGAGGATGATCAGGTTTTGGGTCCACGGAACTTGTGTCAGCAGTGCTGACACTTTCTCCTCATGCCCACGATAGACCTCATAAAACTGACGCATGCGGAACAGGTTGCGCCGGGTAAAGCCTCTCAACCCCGGCTGGGTCAGCGCCAGATGATCCGCCAATTGGCTGACCACGCCGTCACCCCATTCGGCTGCCTCCAGTTTGCGGCTGATGTATGCCCCAACCTGCCAATGCAACTCGATCAGCTGGGTATTCACAGCCTGGACCGCGCGCTGGCGAGCCGTCTGGATCAGTGCAATCACTTCAGCGAAACGCGTGTCGGCCTTTACGGACGCGGTTGCATCTTGAGACTCGGTGTTCATGCGACGACTCCCTGGCGATGATCAATGAGCGCAAGAGTCTATGGGCATTCATCACACTGGCTGACAACACAACTGTTGCAAAACGCAAAGAGGGCGCCCACTGGCGCCCTCTCGTTCACAGCAAAGCCATCACCCCATCGACCGCACGCCCACCACCCGCGCATGCCCCCGCGTGGTCACGATACCCAGGAACGAAATCACGATGGCCAGCCCCAGCGTGGCGCTCACCTCGGCCCGGTGCTCCTCGGTGAACATCATCACCCCCAGCGCGCAGCTGATGAAGATGATCACCGCCCAGGTCAGCCAGGGGAACAGCCACATCTTGAACTTGAGGTTGGCGTTTTCACGCTCCAGCCGGGCACGCATGCGCAACTGCGAAATGGCGATCACCAGATACACCAGCAAGGCAATGGCGCCGGAGCTGGCCAGCAGGAACTCGAACACGCCCTTGGGTGCGAAGTAGTTGAGGATGGCGATGGCCGCACCGATCAGGGTGCTGCCGAACACCGCCGCGCGCGGCACGCCAACCTTGGAGGTTTCCTTGAGCATCGCCGGGGCATCGCCGCGCTTGGCCAGCGAGTACATCATCCGCGAGGCAATGTAGATCGACGAGTTCATGCAGCTGGTCACCGCGATCAGCACCACGAAATCGACCATCAACGCGGCGTTGGGGATGTTCATGATTTCCAGCGCACGCTGGTACGAACCCACCACCGCCAACTGCGGGTCGTTCCACGGCACCACCGAGATGATCACGAAGATCGACAGGATATAGAAGGTGCTGATGCGCCAGATCACCGAGCGGGTGGCCTTGGCGATGTTGCGTGCAGGGTCGCTGGATTCGGACGCGGCGATGGTCACCGCCTCGGTGCCGATGAAGCTGAACATCACGGTGATGAAGGCGCCGATCACCGCCGACCAGCCCTTGGGCGTGAAGCCGCCGTGCTCGGCCATCAGCGTGCTCAAGCCGCTGACCTCGCGGTTGGGCAGCCACCCCATCAGCGCGGCGAAGCCCAGGCCGATGAAGCCGAGGATCGCCGTGACCTTGAGGATCGCGAACCAGAACTCGAACTCGCCGTACTTGGCCACGCTGAACAGGTTGGTGCAGGCCAGCAGCAGCACCGAGGCCAGGGCGAAGATCCAGCTGTCCACCTGGGGGAACCAGGCGTTGAGCACATGCCCCGCGGCCAGGGCCTCGATGGGGATCACCAGCACCCAGAACCACCAGTACAGCCAGCCGATGGTGTAGCCGGCCCAACGGCCGATGGCCTGGTCGGCGTAGGTCGAGAACGACCCGGTGTCGGGATGTGCCACGGCCATTTCGCCGAGCATGCGCATGACCAGCACCACCAGGGTGCCGGCCACGAAATAAGAAAGAATGGTGGCTGGTCCGGCCGCCGCGATGGCATGCCCGGAACCTACGAAAAGCCCGGCGCCGATGATGCCGGCGATGGACAGCATCGTTACATGACGCGGCTTGAAACCTTGTGCAAGGTTGCCATCAGATCCCACGGTGCTCATTGATCTTGTTCTCTTTTTGCTGACACAAGGAAGGGACGGGCAGGTACAGGCGAAAAAGCATCTCCTTGAAAAACAATAAGAATGACACGTCGCTCAGGCGCTGTTGTTGAACTTCTTCACGCTTTTGCAGAGCCACGCACCGAACGATCCGGGGGTTATTTAAGCCGCGCGAGGCACGGGGAAATTGTTCGAGAACGTCCCGCAGGTTCGCGATCACGACACCCCGTGCCCGATCCCGCCAGATGTCGTGATTGGCTTGCCTGGAAACGACATGGGCCAGGCGCCCACAAAAAAGCCCCGGTCTCCCGGGGCTGTGCTGCACAGGCGTCTGCCTACGCCTTGCCGACACGCGGGGTGTCGTATGGCAGCAGGGAACTGTTGTGTGGTCATGTCTGGCCTCATCGCCGGCAAGCCGGCTCCCACAGGGTTTGCGCTGAACCTGTGGGAGCTGGCTTGCCAGCGATGAGGCCCGCACAGAAATCAACGCACCAGGCAAGGCTTCTTGTTGTCGAAGGTCCAGCCCGGAATCAGGAACTGCATCGCCACGCTGTCATCCCGCGCCCCCAGCCCCATGTTGCGGTAGCACTCGTGGGCCTTGGCCAACTGATCTTCATCCAGCTCCACACCCAGGCCCGGACGCTCCGGCACCCGCACATGGCCGTCGACGATGCGCAGCGGGTCGCGGGTCAGGCGCTGGCCGTCCTGCCAGATCCAGTGGGTATCGAGCGCAGTGATCTCGCCCGGCGCCGCCGCCCCCACCTGGGTGAACATCGCCAGCGAAATGTCGAAGTGGTTGTTCGAATGCGAGCCCCAGGTCAGGCCCCAGTCGTGGCACATCTGCGCCACCCGTACCGAACCCTGCAGGGTCCAGAAGTGCGGGTCGGCCAGTGGGATGTCCACCGACTGCATCTGGATCGCATGGCCCATCTGCCGCCAGTCGGTGGCGATCATGTTGGTGGCGGTGGGCAGGCCGGTGGCGCGACGGAATTCGGCCATCACTTCACGGCCCGAGTAGCCGTTCTCGGCGCCGCACGGGTCTTCGGCGTAGGCCAGCACATCATGCTTGTCGCGGCACAGGGCGATGGCCTCTTTCAGCGACCAGGCACCATTGGGGTCGAGGGTGATGCGCGCCTCGGGGAAGCGCTCGGCCAGCGCCGTCACCGCCTCCATCTCTTCTTCGCCACGCAGCACGCCGCCCTTGAGCTTGAAGTCGCTGAAGCCATAACGCTGCTTGGCCGCCTCGGCCAGGCGCACCACCGCTTCCGGGGTCAGGGCCTTCTCGTGGCGTACACGGAACCAGTCATCGTCCGAGTCGGCCTCGTTGCGGTAGGCCAGGTCGGTCTTGTGGCGGTCACCGATATAGAACAGGTAACCCAGCATTTTCACTGCATCGCGTTGCTGGCCTTCGCCCAACAGGGCCGCCATCGGCACGTTCAGGTGCTGGCCGAGCAGGTCGAGCAGCGCCGATTCGATGGCGGTCACGGCGTGCACGGTGATGCGCAGGTCGAAGGTCTGCAGGCCCCGGCCGGCCGCATCGCGGTTGGCGAAGGTCTGGCGCATGGCGTTGAGCACGCGCTGGTAGTGGCCGATCGGCTGGCCGACCACCAGGCTGCGGGCGTCTTCGAGGGTCTGGCGGATCTTCTCGCCACCCGGCACCTCGCCCAGGCCAGTGTTGCCGGCGCTGTCGCGCAGCACCACGATGTTGCGGGTGAAGTACGGGCCATGGGCGCCGCTGAGGTTGAGCAGCATGCTGTCGTGGCCGGCCACCGGGACCACGCGCAGGTCGGTGACCACGGGGGTGGCTACGTGCACGTCGGGGGTTGTCTGCATGTTCATGAAGTCTCTCTCGCAATCAGTTGGCCGAGGCGGCCTTGAGGTCTTGGGCAGGCGCGCCCTTGGCGCGGGTCCGGACGAAGAACACCGCGATGGCGGCCACGACCGAGGTCACCGCCAGGCCGTACAAACCGCCCTGGATCGAACCGGTCTGCTGCTCCAGCAAGCCGAAAGTGGTGGGGGCGACGAAGCCGCCGAGGTTGCCCACCGAGTTGATCAGGGCGATCACCGCCGCGGCGATGCGGGCATCCAGGTAGCCCTGGGGGATTGGCCAGAACAGCGATGAGGCCGCCTTGAAACCGATGGCCGCAAAGCACACGGCAACGAAGGCGAACACCGGCCCGCCGGTGGTGGACATGAACATGCCGGTCGCCGCCACCAGCAGCGCCGCCGCCACCCAGGCCTGCTGGAAGCGCCAGCGCCGGGCGCAGGCCGCGAAGCTGTACATGGCGATGATCGAAATCAGCCAAGGGATGGAGTTGAAGAAGCCCACCTGCAGGTCGCTGAGGTCGCCCATGCGTTTGATGATGCTCGGCAGCCAGAAGGTCGCGGCATAGATGGTCAGCTGGATGCAGAAGTAGATCAGGCAGAACAGCAGGATCTGGCGGTCCTTGAGCAGGCTCCAGGACGAAGCCTTGACCACCCCGCCCGCCTCGCGCTCGCGCTGCTCCTGGTCGATGGCGGCCACCAGCGCGTCCTGCTCTTCGCGGCTCAGCCACTTGGCGTCATGGGGTTTGGAGTCGAGCCAGAAGAACACGAAGAAGCACAGCGCCACCGAGGCCATGCCTTCGATGAACAGCATCCATTGCCAGCCGTGCAGGCCCATGCCCTGGATCTGCATCAATGCCCCGGCCAGCGGCCCGGAGATCAACGAGGCCACGGCCGAGCCACTGAGGAAGATGGCGATGGCCTTGCCACGTTCGGCGGCCGGCAGCCAGCGGGTGAAGTAGTAGATCACCCCGGGGAAGAACCCGGCCTCGGCAACCCCCAGCAGAAAGCGCAGCACGTAGAACTGCGTTTCGTTCTGCACGAAGGCCATGGCCGTGGCCACCAGGCCCCAGGTGAACATGATGCGGGTCAGCCACAGGCGTGCGCCGACCTTCTGCAACAGCATGTTCGAGGGCACTTCGAACAACGCGTAACCGATGAAGAACAGCCCGGCGCCGAAGCCAAAGGCCGCCGCGCTGATACCCAGGTCACTCTCCAGGTGCGGGCGGACGAAGCCGATGTTGACGCGGTCCAGGTAATTGACGATGAACATGATGACGAACAGCGGCAGCACATGCCGTTTGACCTTGGCCACGGCGCTGGTCAGCACCGCGTCGCGCCCGGCGGACGGATCGAGGGTGTGGTTCACAGGTGTTTCTCCCACTAATTGTTTTTGTGCGGGTCGATGGAGGCCCGGGCGTCTGGCAAACGCCCTGTTGTCTGACATCCAGATGAACGAATCATAGGCGCCGCAAAGTTGTACGACAAGATCGAAAACAGTCAGTAAAAAGCAAAATACAAGTAGATAAAACGCCTAAAAGCAGCGAAAAAACAAAAACAAGTCACCCTTGCGCAAGTAAAGGCGGCCGGTTAAAGGGCTAAATTATTTTCATTTTTTTAACTTGTCGTACAAGCAGCCCTGCTAGGCTCGGCTGATCGGCCAACCACTTGTACCGGCCCATCAGCGAGCCCCCGCATGGACACCCAAGAAACCCCGCGCAAACGCGGCCACAGCCGCGCCCACGACCTGGTCTCCAGCCTGACCCAGCAAATCCTGCTGGGCACCTTCAGGCCCGGCGACCGATTGCCCTCGGAAAACACCCTGGTGCGCGAGCACGGCATCAGCCGCACCGTGGTCCGTGAAGCGCTGTCCAAGTTGCAGGCCTCGGGCCTGGTGGAGCCGCGCCACGGCATCGGCACCTTCGTCATCGAACGCCAGGCCCAGGCCGGGCTGCGTGTGGGGGCTGAAAATGCCGCCAGCGTGCGCGACCTGCTGGAGCTGCGCATCGGCCTGGAAGGCCAGGCGGCCGCGCTGGCCGCCCTGCGCCGCACGGATCGGCATCTGGCGCAGATGCGCCAGGCCCTGGACGACTATCAAGACCTGGCCGCCGCCGGCGACAGCTGCATCGAAGCCGACCGGCGTTTTCACCTGCTGATCGCCGAGGCCACCGGCAACCTGTACTTCGGCGAGATGATGGCGCACCTGGGCAGCGCGCTGATCCCGCGCAACCGCCTGGCCCAGGCGGACCGCGCCGGCGCCAGGCTGGCGCGCCAAGCGTACCTGGCCAACCTGGAGCACGAGGCGATCCTCAACGCCATCCGCCGCCAGGACCCGGACGCCGCGCGGGCGGCGATGTGTTTGCACCTGTCCAACAGCCGGGATCGGTTGGTGCCGGATCAAGCACCTGTGTAATCCGTTCCGGCCCTATC